>DATLGZ010000442.1:0-3286 GCA_035540235.1 Acidimicrobiales bacterium
GACGATGGCCGCGCCCACGTGGAAGGCGTTCATGGAGGCGGCCGCCCCCGGTTCAGCTCGGGGGCGGCCGCCTCCATGAACGCCTTCCACGTGGGCGCGGCCATCGTCCCGCCGTAGATCCGGGAGTGGCCCTTGATGTTCACGAGCGAGCGGCGGGAATCGGCGTAGCCCATCCACACCGCGGTCGACAGCTCGGGCGTGTAACCCACGAACCAGGCGTCGCCGTAGTCCTCGCTCGTGCCCGTCTTGCCCGCCGTGCCGTTGGGCCGGCCGATGTCGGCGGCCCGGCCTGTGCCGTAGGCGATGGTGTCGCTGAGGACGTCGTTCATGGTGTCGGCCACCGGTTCGGGCAGCACCCGCTTGCCCTGGCGGGAGCCGTTGTCCTCGAGGACCTTGCCGCTGCTGTCGACCACCCGCAGGACGGGTGAGGCGGCTTGCAGCACGCCCCGGTTGGCGAAGGCGCCGTAGGCCGAGGCCATGTCGAGGGGCGAGACCTCGGCCGCGCCCAGGGTGAGGCTGGGCCCGTAGGTCTCGCCATTGGCGAGCTTGCCCTCGGGGTTGATCATGGTCAGGCCCAGGCGGTGCGCCATCTCGGCCGTGTTCTTGATCCCCACGTCCTGGATGAGCTGGGCGTACACCGTGTTGACCGAGTAGGCGGTGGCCTGGCGGAGCGTGAGGGCGCCGTAGCCGGCGCTCTCCACGTTGCTGACCACGCACCCGGCGGCGTCGCTGGCACGGCAGCCGGGGAAGCGGTAGCTCGACGGCCCCGAGTAGACCTTGGTGACGGGCATGCCCTGCTCGAGGGCCCGGGCCAGGGTGACGGGCTTGAAGGCGGAGCCGGGCTGGCGGCCTGTGCCCCCGCCGTCCACGCAGAAGGGCTCGTCGGGTCGGGGGGTCACCGGCCCTATGCAGTTCCCGAGGGCGAGGTTGACCTGGGACTTGGAGAAGTCGCGCCCGCCCACGAGCGCCCGTACGAGGCCGGTGCGGGGGTCGACGGAGGCCAGCGCCATCTCCAGCGGGGCCGACGTGCCCGAGAGCGCCTCCCGGACGGCGGCCTCGGCCTTGGCCTGCAGCGAGGGGTTGAGCGAGGTGGTCACCTGGAGCCCGCCGCGGTAGACCGTCTCGTCGCCGTACTTGGCCACGAGGTAGCGGCGGACGTAGTCGGTGAAGTAGGGGTATTCGGACCGCTGGTCCTGGGGTGGGTGGATGCGGGTGGCGGGGCCCTCGGGGTTGAAGTTCTCGCCCAGCATCACGATGCGCTCGGCGGCCGCCTGGGAGTACTCGCCCTGGGTGATGCGGCCCTGGTCGAGCATCTGCTCCAGAACCTGCACGCGCACCGCCTCGGCCCCGGCCGGGTTGGACCGCGGGTCGTTGACGCTGGGCTGGCGGATGAGGCCGGCCAGCAGGGCGGCCTCGGACAGGGTCAGGTCGCGGACCGACTTGCGGAAGTAGGTCTGGGAGGCGGCGCCCACCCCGTAGGCGCCGCTGCCCAGGTAGGCCCGGTCGAGGTACCGGTAGAGGATCTCGTCCTTGCTCATCTCCTTCTCCAGGCGGCGGGCGATGCCCGCCTCCTGGATCTTGCGGCTCAGGGTCTTGGCCGGGTCGAGGTAGACGAGGCGGGCGTACTGCTGGGTGATCGTGGAGGCGCCCTCGATGTAGCCGCCTCCGGTGAGGTTGCTCCAGATGGCACGGAAGACGGCCCGGTCGTCCACCCCGCTGTGGGAGTAGAACCTGCGGTCCTCCGCGGCGATGACGGCTTGCTTGAGGACTTCGGGCAGGTCGTTCTTCCCCACGGGGATGCTCAGGTCGAACTCCCGCAGGACCGCGATCTGGCGGCCCGAGTCGTCATGGATGCGGGTGATGCCGGCGACGACCGAGGGCCGCTCCGGCGGCAGCGTGCCCGAGAGCAGGCCCTTGTACATCGTGTAGAGCAGCAGCATCACCAGGAAGGGCACGACGACGGCCGCCACCACCGCCCCCACGGCGATGCGGAACAGCCAGCCGTTCCCCGAGTCCTCCCAGTAGGGGTCGGGGGCGCGGCCCACGGTGCGCGGCCGCCACGCCGGCTCGTCGGACCGCCACGACGAGGTGGGCGGCTCGAGGATCTGGGTCACGGGCGGGGCCCGCGGTTTGCGTGGACGTCAGGGCGCGCTGCCACAGAAGCCTCCATGATCGAAGCCAGTCTCCCCCTCATTACCGGTCGCCCCGTACCCATTTCACGCTCGTTGCAACCGTCATGTGGCCTTCCACTCGCGGAAGGCGGCCAGCAGCCGCTCGCGCGCCGCCGGTTCGAGGGCCTCGGGCTGCAGGCGGCCGGTCAGCTCTATGGTGCGGCGCATCTGGGCGAGATACTCGGAGCAGCCGTCGCAGGCCCGGAGGTGGGCGTCGATGCGGGCCCGGTCGTGAGGGCTGAGCGTGCCCTCGAGGTAGTCGGAGACCAGCTCGACGAGCTCCTGGCAGGCCACGTCGCTCGCTCGCGGGCGTCTGCGTCGCCAGATCGTCACGCGTCCTCCAGGTAGGTCTCCAGCGAGCTCCGTACCCGCGAGCGGGCGCGGTGAAGCAAGACCCGCTGGTTCCCGTCGGTGAGGTCGAGGAGCCGGCACACCTCGTCGGCGGGCAGCCCCGCCACGTCGCGCATGTTGATGACGAGCTGCTGGAGCGACGGCAGGCCCTCGATGGCCTTGCGGACCATGGCGCCCGCCTCCGCCGCCAGCAACCGGTGCTCCACCTGCGCCCAGGGCGCGGGCGGGCGGGACCAGGCGCCGCCCGCGAACCTTTCCGGGTCGACGGCCGGCTCGGACAGCGACTCGTCGGCCGCCAGCCGGCGCTCGCGGGCGCCGTGGGTCTTGGCCTGGTTGACGACGATGCGGAAGATCCAGGTGCGCAGCGAGGACCGTCCCTCGAACCGGGACAGTCCCCGCAGCACGCCGAGCCACGCCTCCTGAGCCACCTCCTCGGCCACCGCGTCGGTGGGGACGTAGGCCCGGGCCAGGCGGACCATGGCAGCGTGGTGGCGGTCGACCAGCGTGGCGAACGCCGACTCGTCGCCGTCGCGGAGCCGGGCCAGGAGGTCGGCGTCGTCGTACGGGGATGCGGGCGGCGCCGCCGGCCGCCGCCGTCGCATCCGCAGGGAGGTCACCGCCAGAGCCTATTTCTCCCCGGGGGCTGCGCCCTCGCCGCCCGGCTGCGCCGTGCTCCCCCATCCCCGCCCGGCTCGCTGGCGCTCGCGCCGTCGGGCGGCGCTTGCAAGCGCCGTTTCTCCTCGGGGGCTGCGCCCCCGCCGCCC
>DATLGZ010000443.1:0-1884 GCA_035540235.1 Acidimicrobiales bacterium
CTCGCCGCCGGCCTCGGGCTCATCGGACTGCTGGCCATCGTGGCCGGGGTGACCCTCGCCTTCCGGGCCCGCTACCCCCAGCCTGTCTTCGACTTCGTCGTGGGCATGCAGCGCTGGTCCTACCGGGTGTGGGCCTATGCCGCCCTGATGACCGACCGCTACCCCCCGTTCCGCCTCGACGGCGGGGGCCCGGAGCCGGAGGGGGACGTCCCGCCCGGCCCCACCGGCCCGGACCGGGGGACGGAGCTGGTCGACACGACCGCCCCCGCCGGAACGCCGGCCGCCGCCCGCTGACGGCCTCCGCCGGCGAAGGTGCCGGCCAGCACTGCCGCGCGTTCGGGCCACGCATCCTGGACGAAGGCGCCGTTGGTCAAGATCACGGCGGCGATGGCGATCGTCAGTTCGGGCAGCCCTGCCACCCAGGGCAGCCCGCCCGCAACCCGGAGCATGAGGCGAAGAAGTGACAGAGCTGAGCGGCGAAGCGCCTCAGCGGACGAGCGACGCGAGCCCGGGGCACCCGGGTTAAGGCCCTCCGTCGCCAGCCGGGCCTGGGCCTGCTGGACGTGAGCCCCGACACCGCCACGACCTCGCCTCCGGCGATGCTCCCATCCTCAGCCCGCCCGATCCGCCCTGCGCTCGCTAGCGGCGGATCGTCACCTCACTCGAGGCGGGCGAGGTCGAGACGCGCACGACGGTGGCCCAGACCCGCTCCAGGGTGGCGTCCTGCAGGCAGCCGGTGAAGCGCCGCAGCGCCGAGTCGCCGATGACGCCGGTCACGACCAGGCGGGCCTGGCCCGGCCCCGACGCCTCCACCTCTGCCGCCAGCCGGAGGTTGTGCTGGCAGGCGACGGCCAGGGCGGTCGCCTCTTCGACCGCGCTCTCCCGGGCGTCGCGAACACGCACCTCCGCCTCCACGGTGACCCGGTCGGGATGGGGGTCGGGCCGGGTCTGGGTGAGGTCGGCGACGAGGCCGAGAAGGGGGAAGGCGACCAGCCCGGTGGCCAGCATCACCCAGGTGACGGCGGTGGGGCCACGCCGCCGGGGCGCTCGCGGATGCAGGGGGGAAGCGGGCTCGGCCGCGGCCAGGAAGCCCCCGGCAGGGACGCCCAGGGCCGGCGTGCGTGCTGCCCGCGGCGGGGAGCCGATCTTGGCCGCCGCCGCCGCCAGCTTCTCGATCACGAAGGCGACGGCGGAGAGGACCACGCCTGCCCCCATGAGCAACGGCACGAACACCCCCATCCGGCCATCGGTGGGGTCGAGCCATGCGAACGGAGACTCCCGGTCGACGTCCACCGCCACCTCTGGCGCCGGGTTCGGCGCCGGGTTCGGCGCCGGGTTCGGCGCCGGCACCACGACGGAACGGGCCCGCTGCCCGTCGTCGATGCGCCGCTCCAGGCGGCTCATCCGGGAGGACAGCACGATGGTCACCACCACGATCTCGGCAGCCAGGAAGAAGACGCCCGAGATCAGGGCCCGGTTCCACTCCCACCGGTAGAGGTAGACCATCAGGTACCCGCCCGACACCACCAGGACCACTCCGGTGAGAGTGCGGGCCGCCACACGGGACCAGCTCCGTTCGCTCATCTGGCCAGCTCCGCAGCCGGCTCGGGCCCGGCGACGGCGGCCACCTCGCCCGTGCCCCCGTCGACCAGCACCGTGGAGCCCACCGGGAACCGCTGGCGCGCCCCCGGCACCGCGACCACGGTGGGCACGCCGAACTCGCGGGCGAGGATGGCCAGGTGCGACAGCGTGCTGCCCGTCTCCGACACCAGGCCGGCCAGGCGCGGAAGGTGGGCGGCCAGCTCGGGGGAGAGCGTCTCGACCACCAGCACCACGCCCGCGCCGCTGGGCACGTCGTGCTCCACCGGGCCGGCGCCCCGCCCA
>DATLGZ010000444.1:0-6585 GCA_035540235.1 Acidimicrobiales bacterium
GCCCCGGCGCAACCCCACCAGCCCCGAGGTCAACGGCGCCATCGCCTCCCTGCGGCCCTACCTGCCGATCACACCCACCGAGGCGCAGGCCCGCCAGCTCGGCACGATGGTGTGTGACGCCTTCGACGCGGGCCAGACCTACGACCAGGTCAAGGCCACGGCTCTGCAGCAGGTCTCGCAGGTCCCGTTCGTCACGGTGACGCCGGCGGCCGCCGACGCCATCCTCCGCTCGGCCGTCCAGCTCTTCTGCCCGGGGCACGCCTCCAAGCTGCCCTAGGCCCGCACCCCCCGCCGCACCCACCGCAGGAGATCCCGACGATGACGATGATGCTCAACAACCTGGCGCTGGCCGAGGCCTCCGACCCCCGCCGGGCCTACCCGGCGGCCAGCGTGGTCGACGCCGTCAAGGTGTACGGCTCGGGGGACGCCTGCGTGCGGGCCCTCGACGGCGTCAGCGTCGACTTCGAGCAGGGCCGGTTCACCGCCATCATGGGCCCGTCGGGCTCGGGCAAGTCCACCCTCATGCACTGCCTGGCCGGCCTCGACTCGCTGACCTCGGGCTCGGCCTACGTCGGCGGCACCCACCTGGGGTCGCTCGACGACCGCCGCCTCACCCGCCTTCGCCGGGACCGCATCGGCTTCATCTTCCAGGCCTTCAACCTCCTTCCGGCACTCACGGCGGCGGAGAACATCACCCTGCCCCTGGCCCTGGCCGGCCGCCGTCCCGACCCGGACTGGTACGACCGCATCGTGGAGGTCACCGGCCTGCGGGCCCGCCTCGGCCACCGCCCGTCGGAGCTGTCGGGCGGGCAGCAGCAGCGGGTGGCGGCGGCGCGCGCCCTGGTGTCGAAGCCCGAGGTCATCTTCGCCGACGAGCCCACCGGCAACCTCGACAGCCGGGCGGGAGGCGACCTGCTGGCGTTCATGCGGCGGGCCGTCGACGACTTCGGCCAGACGATCGTGATGGTCACCCACGACGCCAAGGCGGCGGCCGTCACCGACCGGGTCGTGTTCCTCGCCGACGGCCGGGTGGTGGACGAGCTGCCGGAGCCCACGACCCGCCGGGTCCTGGCCCGCATGGACCGCCTGGGCGAGTGACGCCCTCCCGAGCATGGGCCGGTTGCTGAAGGGGGCGCTGGCGCACCGCCTCCGCCTGGTCCACACCGGCCTGGCGGTGGCGTTGGCCGTCAGCCTGGTGACGGGGACGTTCGCCCTGGCCGACACCATCGACGCCGCCTTCCACCAGGCGGCCGCCGCCTCCCCCGACGGCCCTGCGGTCATCGTGCGATCGGCGGCCAAGTTCAGCGGCCAGGCCACCACCCTCCCCGAGCGCGAGCCCGTGCCCGACACCCTGGTCGCCACCGTGCGGGCGGTGCCCGGAGTGGGGTCGGCGTGGGGGGTCGTGTCCGGCTACGCCCAGGTGATCGGCAGCGAGACCAAGGCAGTGGGCCCCGCCGGGGGCCTGCCCGCGGTCGGCACCTCGTGGGCGCCCGGGGACCCGCTGGTGGCGGGCCGGGCCCCCGACGGCCCGGGCGAGGTCGTCATAGACCAGGCCACCGCCGAGGCGTACGGCCTCGGCCTGGGCGACCGCATCAAGGTCCTCTTCCAGGACGTGGTGCGGGAGTTCGTGATCGAGGGGCTGCGGCGCGCCGGCGGCGTCATCGGGTCCTCGCTGGCCGCCTTCGACCTGGCCACCACCCAGCAGGTGATGGGCCAGGAGGGCAAGCTCGACCGCATCGAGGTGGCGGCCGCGCCCGGAGTGGAGCCCGACCTGCTGCGGGCCCGCATCGCCGGCGTGCTGCCCGACCGCTACGAGGCTGTCACCGACGCCCAGGCGGCCAAGGAGGCGGAGAAGTCGTGGACCGAGGCGCTGGGCTTCCTCACCACCGGCCTGCTCGTGTTCGCGGCGGTGGCCCTGCTGGTGAGCGCCTTCATCATCTTCAACACGTTCTCGATACTCGTGGCCCAGCGCACGCGCGAGCTGGGCCTGCTGCGGGCCCTGGGCGGGAGCCGCCGCCAGGTGACAGCGGCGGTGCTGGCCGAGGCGCTGGCGGTGGGGGCGGCCGGGTCGGTCGCCGGCCTGGCTCTGGGCGTCGGCGCGGCCGGGGGCCTGCTCGCCCTGCTGCGGGCCACCGGGTTCGACGTGCCCGACGGGCCGCTCGTCTTCACCGCCGGCACCGCCCTGGCCGGCCTGGGCTGCGGCCTCGCCGTCACGGTGGTGGCCGCCGCCCTGCCCGCCCGCCGGGCCACGGCGGTGAGCCCCATCGCCGGCGCCGGGTCGGTGGGCGGCGAGGAGGCGGGGGACCTGCGCGGCCGCATGGTGGCGGGAGCGGCGCTCGGAGCGGGAGGCGTGGCCCTCCTCGGCGCCGGCCTGCTGGTCGGCAGCAGCCGTCCGATGCTGGCCATCGCCGCCGGGTCGGCGGCGCTGCTGGCGGGCGCCGGCCTGCTCGCGCCGCTGGTCGCCGCGCCCGTCGCCCGGGTGGTGGGGGCGCCCCTCGGGCGGGCGCTGGGAGAGGCTGCGTCGCTGGGCCGGGAGAACGCCATGCGCAACCCCCGGCGCACGGCCGCCACCGCCGCCGCCCTGACCATCGGCGTCGGCCTCATCGGGGTGGTGAGCATCCTGGCCGCGTCCATGCGGGAGTCGGCCACCAGCGCCGTCGAGCGCTCCCTGCGGGCCGACTTCGTGGTGACGTCGGGGACGGCGGCGGGCGCCGCCACCGGGCTTCCCCCGCTGGTCGCCGAGCGGCTCCGCCATGTCCCCGGCGTGCAGACGGTGTCCCAGCTGAGGGGGGGCCAGTGGGGGCTCGACGGGCGGACGATGACGCTGCTGGCCGTCGACCCGGCCACGGTGACGGACATGTACGACCTCGACCCCCATTCCGCCGCCGCCGCCCGCAGCCTCGACGACACCGGCGTGATCGTGCGGGACACGGTCGCCGCCCGCCACGGCTGGCAGGTCGGCGACGAGGTGCCGATGACCTTCGCCCGCACCGGCACAAGGAAGCTCCCCTTGCGGGGCACGTTCTCGACCACCACCGTGCGCACCGACTACGTCATCAGCCTGGCCGCCTACGAGGCCAACTTCGCCCAGCAGTTCGACCTCGAGGTCGACGTGGCGCTGGCGGCGGGCGTGAGCGCCGCCGCCGGTCGGGAGCGCATCGAGAAGGCCCTGGCCGACCTGCCCCGGGTGCAGGTGCGGGACCGGGCCCAGGTCCTCCAGGCCCAGCAGGACAAGGTCCAGCAGTTCCTCGTGCCCATCACCGCCCTGCTCGGGCTGTCGGTGGTCATCGCCCTGCTGGGGATCGCCAACACCCTCGCCCTGTCGGTGCACGAGCGCACGCGGGAGCTGGGCCTGCTGCGGGCCATAGGGATGACCCGCCACCAGCTCCGGTCGATGGTGCGCTCGGAGGCGGTGATCATCTCCGCTCTGGGCGCGGTGCTGGGCGTCGGCCTGGCCGTCGTCTTCGGGTGGGTGCTGGTGTCGTCGATGCGCCACCTGGGGCTGACCCACCTCGTCGTGCCGGTGGGCCAGCTGGCGGCGTGGATGGGCGTGGCGGTGGTGGCCGGCCTGCTCGCCGCCGCCCTCCCCGCCCGCAAGGCGGCCCGCCTCAACGTGCTCGAGGCGGTGGGGGCCGACTGAGCGGGGACTGACCGGCGGCCGGCGGCGGCGGCCGCCGGGTCAGACGGTCCAGGTCGTGCCGGAGGAGAGGAGCTGGGCGAGGTCGCCGGGGCCCCGGCTCTCCCGGGCCCGGGCCACCTGGCGGTTCACGAGCGTGCCGTAGTCGGGCCGCTCGACGGCCCGGAACACCCCGATGGGGGTGGGCTCGAACGGCCCCCGCGCCAGCCGGGACAGCAGGAACGCCAGCTCCGGCTCCGGGCGGGCCTCGTCGTGGACGAGGAGGGCGTCCTCGCCCACGTCGGCCACGTCGACGATGCGGGCCTCGCCCTGGCTGTCGACCACCACGCCCCGCTCGCCGCCGGCCCCGAAGCGGACGGGCTGGCCGTGGACCAGGGGGATGAGCATGCCCGCCCTCGCCTCGCGGGCGGTGATCTTGTCGAACGCCCCGTCGTTGAACACGTTGCAGTTCTGGTAGATCTCCACGAAGCCGGCGCCCCGGTGGGCGTGGGCGCGGCGGAAGGTCTCCATCATGTGGGCCCGGTCGAGGTCGTGGGTGCGGGCCACGAACGTGGCCTCCGCCCCCAGGGCCAGGCTCACCGGGTTGAAGGGGTGGTCGACGGAGCCGAAGGGCGTCGACTTGGTGACCTTGCCCTCCTCGCTGGTCGGTGAGTACTGCCCCTTGGTGAGCCCGTAGATCTGGTTGTTGAATAGCAGGATGGTGAGGTTGACGTTGCGGCGCAGGGCGTGGATCAGGTGGTTCCCGCCGATCGACAGGGCGTCGCCGTCGCCGGTGATCACCCACACGTCGAGGTCGGGGCGGCTGACGGCCAGCCCGGTGGCCATGGCCAGCGCCCGGCCGTGGATCGAGTGCACCCCGTAGGTGTTCATGTAGTAGGGGAACCGGCTCGAGCAGCCGATGCCGGAGATGAACACGGTGCTCTCCCGCCGGATGCCCAGCTCGGGCATGAGCGTCTGCACCGCGGTCAGCACCGAGTAGTCGCCGCAACCGGGGCACCAGCGCACGTCCTGGTCGCTGGCCCAGTCCTTCCTGGTGGTGGCGGGCACGCTGGTGTCGGTCAAGGCAGGGGATCCTCCATCAGGGCGAGGACGGCCGACTCGATCTCGGAGTAGAGGAAGCGCTGGCCCTGGACCTTGCTGATGGCCCGGGCGTCGACGAGGAAGGCGGACC
This sequence comes from Acidimicrobiales bacterium, assembly GCA_035540235.1. Lineage (GTDB taxonomy): Bacteria > Actinomycetota > Acidimicrobiia > Acidimicrobiales > AC-14 > JBFMCT01. The sequence continues at coordinate 4,809 of DATLGZ010000444.1, forward strand.
GGACCAGAGCCGTCAGCTGGCCCAGGTTGGCCTCGGGGACGAGGACCTTCGGGTAGCGGGCCACCACCTCACCGAGGTTGCGGGGGAACGGGTTGAGGTGCGTCAGGTGGGCATGGGCCACCGGCCGCCCCCGCCGCCGCAGCCGCTCGGCGGCGGCCACGATGGCGCCGTACGTGGAGCCCCACCCCAGGATCAGGACCTCGGCGTTGCCGCTCGGGTCGTCGACCTCGACGGGCGGGATGTCACCGGCGATGCCGGCGATCTTGGCCGCCCGGGTGCGCACCATCAGCTCGTGGTTGGCGGCGTCGTAGGAGACGTCGCCGGTGCCGTCCTCCTTCTCCAGCCCGCCGATGCGGTGCTCCAGCCCGGCCGTGCCCGGGACCGCCCACGGCCGGGCCAGCGTCTCCGGGTCACGCAGGTAGGGCAGGAACTGGCGGCTGCCGTCGGGGCCGTCGGCGTTGGGGCCGCGGGCGAAGGCCACGCCGATGTCGGGCAGCTCGGCCACCGACGGGATGCGCCACGGCTCGGCGCTGTTGGCCAGGTAGCCGTCCGAGAGCAGGATCACCGGGGTGCGGTACTTGAGGGCGATGCGGGCCGCCTCGATGGCGGCGTGGAAGCAGTGCCCAGGGGTCTTGGCCGCCACGATGGGCACCGGCGCCTCCCCGTGGCGGCCGTGCATGGCCATCAGGAGGTCGGACTGCTCGGTCTTGGTGGGCAGGCCGGTGGACGGGCCGCCCCGCATCACGTCGATCACGATCAGGGGCAGCTCCAGGCTCACGGCCAGGCCCACCGTCTCCGCCTTGAGGTCCATGCCCGGGCCGCTGGTGGTGGTGACCCCGAGGTGCCCGCCGAACGACGCGCCCAGGGCGGCGCCGGCGGCGGCGATCTCGTCCTCGGCCTGCATGGTGCGCACGCCGAAGTGCTGCTGGCGGGAGAGCTCGTGGAGGATGTCGGAGGCGGGGGTGATGGGGTAGGACGCCAGGAACACGGGGAGGCCGGCCAGCTGCCCGGCCGCCACCACGCCCCATGCCAGGGCGGTGTTGCCGCTCACGTTGGTGTAGGCGCCGGGCCGGAAGGGCGTGGGCTTGACCTCGAACGGCCCGCCCACCAGCTCGGCCGTCTCGCCGAAGTGGTAGCCGGCCTTGAAGGCGAGGGCGTTGGCCTCCGCCACCGCCGGCTGGCGGGCGAAACGCTGGGAGATCCAGCCCAGGGTGAGCTCGGTGGGGCGGCTGTACATCCACGACAGGAGGCCGAGGGCGAAGAAGTTCTTGGACCGCTCCGCCTCGCGCGACTTGGCCCCGCTCGCCTTGGTGGCCTCGAGGGTGAGCGAGGTCATCGGCACCTCGTAGACGGTGAACCCCGACAAGGAGCCGTCGGTGAGGGGGTTGGCGTGGTAGCCGGCCTTGGCCAGGTTGCGGTCGGCGAAGGCGTCGGCGTTGACGATGAGGGTGCTGCCCGGGGCCATGTCGGCCACGTTGGCCCGCAGGGCGGCCGGGTTCATGGCCACCAGCACGTTGGGGGCGTCTCCGGGGGTGAGGATGTCGTGGTCGGAGATGTGGATCTGGAACGCCGACACGCCGGCCAGCGACCCGGCCGGGGCCCGGATCTCGGCGGGGTAGTCGGGGACGGTCACCAGGTCGTTGCCGAACACCGCGCTCGATATCGAGAACCGGTCGCCGGTCAGCTGCATCCCGTCGCCGGAGTCGCCCGCGAAGCGGATGACCACCTTCTCCAGCTCGAGCGGGTGCGGATGCGCTTCTGCCACGTCAGACCCCGA
>DATLGZ010000445.1:0-3472 GCA_035540235.1 Acidimicrobiales bacterium
CCCCAGCGCCTTGCATGCCCCCTCGGCCATGGCCGCCGCCGCCCCCGCCGTCACCACCGGGCCCTCGGGCACGCCCAGCAGGTCGAACTTCACCTCGCTGTCGTAGGCCACGATCGAGCCCCGGAACCACGAGCTCGCCCCCTCCGCCTCGGCCATGCGGGCGGCCACCATGCCTCCCGTCAGGGACTCGGCCACCCCCACCGTGAGGCCCCGCTCCACCAGCAGGTCGGCCACCACCCGCTCCATGCGCCGCTCGTCCACCCCGAAGACGACGGGCCCGAGCAGGGCCCGCAGCTCCGCCTCCTCGGCGTCGAGCAGGGCCAGGGCGGTGGGCCGGTCGCCGGCCTTGGCCGTGATGCGCACGTTGATGCCCTCGATGCCCTGGGCCAGGAAGGCGATGGTGGGGTTGTCCTGGCGGTCGACCCGGGGGGCCACCCGCTCGGCCAGGGCCGACTCCGACAGCCCCCACGTCCGCAGCATCCGGCTCACGATCACCGCCGGCTCGCCCGCCCGGCGGCGCAGGTCAGGGGCCACCGCCCGCAGGAACATCTCCTCCATCTCGTGGGGCACGCCGGGGATGGCGTAGACCACCCGCCCCCCGCCCGCCTCGCAGATCAGGCCGGGGGCCGTGCCCCGCTCCTGGGAGACGAACGCCGCGCCCTCGGGGCGGTCGGCCTGGCGGGCGTTGCTCTCGGGCATCGTGCGGCGGCGGGACTCGAAGATCCCCCTGATCCGCTCCACCATGGCCGGGTCGCGCACGAGGGGGACGCCGAGGGCCCGGGCCAGGGCCTCCCGGGTGATGTCGTCGGGCGTGGGGCCGAGGCCGCCGCAGACCAGCACCGCCTCGCTGCGCCCCAGGGCGATGCCCACAGCGTCGGCGATGCGGGCCTCGTTGTCGCCCACCCGGGTCTGGAAGTGGCAGTCGATCCCGGCCAGGGCCAGTTGGTCCCCCAGCCAGGCGGCGTTGGTGTCCACGACCTGGCCCAGCAGCAGCTCGGTGCCGACCGAGACGACCTCACACCGCACGGACCACGTGCCGCCCGTCCAGGAGGTACTGCGCGCCGGTGACCACGGTGATGGCCACCGCCGCCCACAGCACCCCCGCCAGCAGGTCACCGTAGGCGGCGCCGGTGGCGGGCACAAGGGCCATGCCCACCGCGATCACCTGCACCCACGTCTTGGCCTTGGCCAGCCCCCGGGCCGGCACGGAGACCCCCCGCCGCCCCACGTATGACCGGTAGGCGCTGATGGCCAGCTCCCGCGCTCCGATGACGGCCACCGGCGCCCACCAGATGCGGCCGATGGACACGAGGGCGGCCATGGCGGCCAGCACCACCACCTTGTCGGCCAGGGGGTCGAGGAACGCCCCCGAGCGGGTGGCGCCATGGCGGCGGGCGAGCCACCCGTCGAGGACGTCGGTGGCGGCCAGGACGACCCACGCCGCGAACAGGTTCCACGCCGGCCCCCGCGAGAGGATCATGACCACGAGGAAGGGCGTGGCCGCCACCCGGGCCAGGGTTATGGCGTTGGCGGGCGTGGCCAGAGCCGACGGGCCGTACGCCTGGGCAGCCACCCGCCCCGCCCCGCCTCAGCCGGCCCGGGCCGACAGGTCGGGGCCCGCCGCGCCCGTGACGGTGACGGTGGCGAAGGAGCGAGGGGCCAGGGACTCGGGCAGGCGGACGACCCCGTCGATCTCGGGCGCCTCGCGGTGGGTCCGGCCCACGCCCTCCTCGTCTACCAGCACCTCCACCGCCCGGCCCACCAGGGCCGCCCGCCGGGCGGCGGTGATGCGGTCCTGCACCTCTCCCAGCTCGAGCAGCCGCTCCTGCACGAGCCCAGGGTCCACCCGACCGTCGAGGCCGGCGGCCAGCGTGCCCTCCTCGGCCGAGTAGGCGAAGAACCCGGCCCAGTCGAGCTGGGCCTCCTCCAGGAAGGCCAGCAGGCGGTCGTGGTCGTCCTCGCTCTCGCCCGGGTAGCCGACGATGAACGACGAGCGGAAGGCGGCGTCGGGCTCGCGCCCCCGGATGGCGGCGATGCGCTCGAGGAAGCGCGGGCCGTCGCCCCACCGCCGCATCCGCCGCAGAAGCGGCTTGGACACGTGCTGGAGCGAGAGGTCGAAGTAGGGCACCCCGGTGGCGCAGATGGCGTCGATCAGACCGTCGCCCAGCTCGGAGGGGTACAGGTAGAGCAGCCGCACCCGCGGCACCCGCCGGCCGACCGCCTCGACGAGGGGCACCAGGTCGCCCTTGCGGCCCTCGTCACGGCCGTAGGACGCCAGGTCCTGGGCGACGAGCACCACCTCCTGGGCGGCCAGGGCGTCTACCTCGGCCAGGATCGAGCCCATCGAGCGCGACCGCTGCCGGCCCCGGAACGACGGGATGGCGCAGAAGCCGCACGTGCGGTCACACCCCTCGGCCACCTTGACGTAGGCCCACGCCGACGCGGCCCGGGGGCGGGGGAGGTTGAGGAGGTCCATGGCGGGGACCTCCGAGCGGGACCGCAGGGTGACCGGCACCCCGAAGCCGGCCACCGCGTCGACCTCGGGCAGGGCCTCGGCCAGCTCCGCCCCGTAGCGCTCGGCCATGCACCCGGTGACCACCAGGCGGGCCCCCGGCCGGCGGGCGTCGGCCAGGGCCAGCACCGTGTCCACCGACTCCTGGCGCGCCGCCTCGATGAAGGCGCACGTGTTGACCAGGACGAGGTCGGCGTCCTCGGGCGCGCCGGCGGGCGCCATGCCGTCCGCGACCAGGGTCCCGATGAGCTTGTCGGAGTCCACCTGGTTCTTGGGGCAGCCCAGCGTCTCGACCCAGAACCGGCTGACCATGCCGACGATCGTAGGCGCGGCCGGCCGGGAGGAAGCCGCTCAGGGCGAGGGGGGTGGCTGCCGATACAAGTCCCATGTCCAGCCACGACACCGACTACCTCGAGGAGCTGGCCGAGGAGCTCACCCGCCGGCTCAGCATCCCCTTCGTGGCCACGTCGGCCGGAGCCATCGGCTTCCGCGACAAGCTGCGGGTGACCGACTGGGCCGTGCCCCTGATGTTCGACGGCCACGCCGCCCGCGACCGCGACGCCCTCATCCCCACCGACTTCGTGGGCCACGCCCTCTGGCCCACGCTGCGGCCCAGCCGCGGCGCCCGCAACGAGCGCCCGTGGTGGTACTGCACGATGCCGGTGACGACGGCCGAGGCGCTGGTCGAGGCTCTCCGGGAGGACGACGACATGCCTCTCGAGGACGACGGGTGGGTCATCGGCCGCGACGTCCTGCTCGAGGACGAGCTGCTCCAGCCCCTCAGCTCCCGCCGGGTCGCCTAGAGCTGCCTCGGGGGCTGCGCCCCCAGCGCATGGCGGCGAGGACGCCGCCCGTCCAGGCCAGGGCGAACCCGACCCCGAGGGCCACGTACCAGCCGTTCGCCGCCGGCTCGGGCGACGGCGGCGGCGCCGGGAGATCGAGGGGCGGGCCCAGCGGCAC
>DATLGZ010000446.1:0-2305 GCA_035540235.1 Acidimicrobiales bacterium
GCCGTGGCCCGGCGCGGCTGGGCCCGCCGGCCCACGGCGGCCGACGCCGAGGAGGTCGACCATGCCCTCGCCTCGGTGGCGCTGACCGACCGGCGCACGGCCCGCCTGTCCGAGTTGAGCGGCGGCCAGCAGCAGCGGGCATTCATCGCCCGTGCCCTGGTCAACCGGCCCTCGCTGCTCATCCTCGACGAGCCGGTGGCCGGGGTGGACGCCGAGTCGCAGCAGCGCTTCCGTGACTCCCTGGTCCACATGGTGCGGGACCACACCGCCGCGGTCCTGCTGGTCTCCCACGAGCTCGGGGCGGTGGCCGACGACCTCGACCGGGTGCTGGTCCTGCGCCGGGGCCGCATCGCCTTCGACGGGCCGCCGGCGGAGCTGACCACCGAGGGCGTGAGCCTGGGCGTCCACCACACCGACCTGCCGGTGTGGCTGGAGGGCCAGGGATGACGCTGCCCCTGCCCTGGCCGTTCGACCGCCAGTACATGCAGCTGGCCCTGGCGTCGGGCATCGCGGTGGGGGCGGTGGCGCCCCTCATCGGGACCTTCCTCGTCCAGAAGCGGCTGTCGCTGATGGGCGACGGCGTCGGCCACATGGCCTTCGCGGGCGTGGCCGCCGGGCTCCTGTTCGGGTTCAGCCCGCTGTGGACCGCCCTGGTGGTCGCCGTCGCCGGCGCGGTGACCATCGAGTGGCTCCGGCTCCGGCGGCGGGCGAGCGGCGACCTGGCCCTGGCCGTCTTCTTCTACTCCGGCATCGCCGGTGGGGTGGTGCTGACCGGGCTGGCGGGCTCGCTGAACGCGGGCGTGCTCACCTACCTGTTCGGCTCGGTGCTCACCGTCAGCCCCACCGACGTGGTGACGATCGCCGCCCTGGCCGTGGCCATCCTCGCCGTGGTGGCGGTCACGTGGCGGGCCATGTTCTCGGTGGTGCTCGACGAGGAGGCGGCCCGGGTGGCGGGGCTGCCAGTAGACGCCCTCAACCTCGGGCTGGCTGCCCTCACGGCCGTCACCGTGGTGGCGGCCATGCGGGTGGTGGGCGTGCTGCTGGTGGCGGCGCTGATGGTGCTGCCCGTGGGCTCGGCCCAGCGGTTGGCCCGCTCGTTTGCCTCGACGCTGCGGTGGGCGGTGGCCGTGGGCGTGGGCTCGGTGGTGGCCGGTCTGGTGGCGGCCCGGGCCGGAGGCCTGGCCCCGGGAGGGACGATCGTGCTGGTGGCGGCGGCGGTGTTCGCCTTCACCGCCGCTGTCGACCTCCGCCGCCGCCTGCAGCCCGGGTGAGCCGGTCGGGCCGCTGGGCGGCTTCGACCCGGTAGGGCCGGCACGATCGCCGAGACTGACTGGTGTACGCCTGGTGGGCTGGCAATCCGTTCAGCGGCCGCCCCTGCCGGCGGCCCGTGCCGCCGGCGTGGGAGCCCGGCGTTCGGGGGGGTTCAGTGCTCGTCCCAATGCCCTTCGTGGCTCGCGTGGCGGTGCCCTTCGTGCACGTAGTCGACGTGATCGTCGTGCGGCACGGGGTCGTGGCCACAACCTTCGCCGTGGGCGTGAGAGTGGTCGTCGTGAACGGCGTGGGGCGTCGCGCACTCGTCCCAGTGACCGTCGTGGGAGTGGTGGGCGTGGCCCTCGTGGATGTAGTCGGTGTGGTCGTCGTGGACGACGGCGGCATGCCCACAGCGCTCGCCGTGAGTGTGATCGTGGCCGTCGTGGACGGTATGGGTGGCGGTCATCGGTCTCCCTTCGTGGCGGCAGCGCCGGTGCCGACCGGCCCCGTGCTGCGTTCGGCAGCGTGCACGACCGCGTCGTGCACGATCCGGGCGACGTGCTCGTCACCCAGCGAGTAAACGATCTCTTTGCCCCGGCGGCGGGGTCGTACCAGGCCGACTGCCCTCAGCACCCGCAGGTGCTGAGACACCAGCGGCTGGGACACCCCCAGGGCTCCAACCAGCTCGTGGACGCATCTCGGTTCATCCTGGAGGGCGCGGACGATCGCGATCCGGTGGGGGTTCGCCAGTGCCCGCAGCAGCTCGGCGGCGGCCGTCAGATCGTCAGGCCCGGCTCCCACGGACACATCATAACATTCGCATGTCTTTATCTAAAGCGACCCGTCGTCCTCCACCGTCATGCAGGCGAGGCTCTCGCACCCCAGCACCCAGTACCCGCCGCTGGGCCCGCCCACGGCCACGGCGGCGCCGTCGGGCCGCCACGCCAGCACGCCCAACTCGCCGGCCACGCTCACCCTCTCCAGGGGGTCGGTGGTGCCGGCCGGGTCCCACAGCGCGACCGTGCCGTCGAGGCCGACCGAGGCGAGCAGGGGG
>DATLGZ010000447.1:0-2779 GCA_035540235.1 Acidimicrobiales bacterium
GCCCCTGCCCGGGCTGTAGGCGCAGCCGCCCCAGGCAGCCAGCGCGCGCTACTCGTAGCTGACGGAGGCGAACTCGCGGAGCTTGGCGAGGTGGTGGCGGGCCTCGATGCGGCGGACGGTGCCCGAGCGGGAGCGCATGACCAGCGACGAGGTGGAGGCCCCGTGGCGGCTGTAGTGGACGCCCCGCAGCAGCTCGCCGTCGGTGACGCCGGTGGCGGCGAAGAAGGAGTTCTCGCCGGCCACCAGGTCGTCGGTGGTGAGCACCTTCTCCAGCGAGCGGCCGGCGTCGAGCACGGCTTGGCGCTCGCCGTCGCTCTGGGGGCAGAGCCGGCCCTGGATCTCCCCGCCCAGGCACTTGAGGGCGGCGGCGGAGATCACGCCCTCGGGCGTGCCGCCGATGCCGAAGAGGATGTCGGCCCCCGACTCGGGCCAGCCGGTGGAGATGGCGCCGGCCACGTCGCCGTCCTGGATGAGGCGGATGCGGGCGCCGGCCTCCCGGATCTCGGCGATCAGGTCGTTGTGGCGGGGCCGGTCGAGCACCACCGCGGTGACGTCGCGCACCGAGCGGCCCAGGGCCTTGGCCACGGCGTTGACGTTGTCGGTGGGGGAGGCGGTGATGTCGATCGACCCGGCCGCCTCGGCGCCCACCGCCAGCTTCTCCATGTAGAACGCCGGCCCGGGGTCGAACATGCTGCCCCGCTCGCTGATGGCGATGACCGACAGGGCGTTGCCCCGTCCCAGCGACGTGAGGGTGGTGCCCTCGAGCGGGTCGACGGCGATGTCGACCGCGGGGGGCGTGCCGTCGCCCAGTTGCTCGCCGTTGTAGAGCATGGGGGCATCGTCCTTCTCGCCCTCGCCGATCACCACGATGCCGTCCATGGCGACGTTCTCCAAGACGGTGCGCATGGCGTTGGTGGCGGCGCCGTCGGCTCCGTTCTTGTCGCCCCGGCCCATCCAGCGGGCGGCGGCCAGAGCCGCGGCTTCGGTGACCCGCACCAGCTCGAGAGCGAGGTTGCGGTCAAGGGTGGCCTGTTTCCCGGTGCTCATGGGGGCACGTTAGTCGGCAGGCCTCCCCGGCTGCGATACTGCCACCCGTGACGGCCCGGGACGAGTGGCGGCGGGCCTACGACACCTCTCCCGGGGTGGGCGCGCCGCACGAGACGTCGTCGGGCATCCCCCTCGAGCCCGCCTACGGCGCCGACGACGGCGAGTGGCCCGGCCTGTACCCCTACACGCGCGGCCCCTACGCCTCGATGTACCGCTCGAAGCTGTGGACGATGCGGATGTTCGCCGGCTTCGGCACCGCCGAGGAGACCAACGCCCGCTTCCACGAGCTTCTCGCCGCCGGCGGCGACGGCCTGTCGGTGGCCTTCGACCTCCCCACCCTCATGGGCCGGGACTCCGACGACCCGCTGGCCGAGGGCGAGGTGGGCCGCTGCGGGGTGGCGGTGGACACCCTGGCCGACGTGGACGACCTCTTCGCCGGCATCGATCTGGGCCGGGTCACCACGTCGCTCACCATCAACGGCCCCGCCGCCGTCGTGCTGGCCATGGTGGTGGCGGCGGCCGACAAGGCGGGGGCTGACCGCCGCCGGCTGGGCGGCACGCTCCAGAACGACATCCTGAAGGAGTACCAGGCCCAGAAGGAGTACCTGTTCCCGCCCCGGCCGTCGATGCGGCTCGTCACCGACACCCTCGCCTTCTGCGCCGCCGAGCTGCCCCGCTGGCACCCGGTGTCGGTGTCGGGCTACCACATCCGCGAGGCGGGGGCCACGGCCGCCCAGGAGCTGGCCTTCACCCTGGCCAACGGGTTCGCCTACGTGGAGGCGGGCATGGCCGCCGGCCTCGAAGTGGACGCCTTCGCCCCCCGCCTGTCGTTCTTCTTCAACGCCCAGATCGACTTCTTCGAGGAGATCGCCAAGTTCCGGGCCGCCCGGCGGCTGTGGGCCACGTGGATGCGGGAGCGGTACGGGGCGGCCGATCCCCGGTCGTGGCGGTGCCGCTTCCACGTCCAGACGTCGGGGGCGTCGCTCACCGCCCAGCAGCCCGAGGTCAACGTCGTGCGCACCGCCATCGAGGCGCTGGCCGGTGTGCTGGGCGGCGCCCAGAGCCTGCACACCAACGCCTTCGACGAGGTGCTGGCCCTGCCCACCCGCCGGTCGGCCCGCCTCGCCCTGCGCACCCAGCAGGTGATCGCCCACGAGACCGGGGTGGCGGCGGTGGCCGACCCCCTCGGCGGCTCCGAGTACGTCGAGTCGCTCACCGACGCCATGGCGGCCGCCGCCACCGACCTGCTCGAGCGCATCGGCGCCATGGGCGAGGGGTCGATGCTCGAGGGTGTGTACGCCGGCGTCGACCGGGGCTGGTTCCAGGCCCAGATCGGCCACTCCGCCTACGACCTGGCCCGCAAGCTGGAGACGGGCGAGCGGGTCGTGGTGGGCGTCAACCGCCACCTCGACGGCGACGGGCCGGCGCCCGAGCTGCTGGCCATCGACGCGTCGGTCGAGGACCACCAGCGCAAGCGGCTGGCCGACGTGCGGGCCAACCGGTCGGCGGCGGCGGTGGCGGAGGCGCTGGAGCGAGTGGCGTCCGACGCCCGCCACCCCGACCGCAACCTCATGCCCGCCCTGCTCGGCGCGGTCCGCGCCTACGCCACCGAGGGCGAGATGGTGGAGGCCCTGGCCGGGGTGTTCGGCCGCTGGAGAGAGGACCCGTCGTTATGACCCCGTCGCCATGACCCCGTCGCCATGACCCCGTCGCCATGACCCCGTCGCCATGA
>DATLGZ010000448.1:0-1793 GCA_035540235.1 Acidimicrobiales bacterium
GGAGGCGGGGCGGGTGGGGGGAGCAGCGAGCGAAGGCAACGCCCACCCCGCCTCCGGGACGGTCAGGGCCGTCACCAGGACGGCGGCGAGCAGCAGAGTGGTGGGCCGTGGCCGTGACGGACTGACCGGTGTCACCCGCCCGGTGTCGGCGTGTACCTCCCAAAGCTTTACCCAAAGTGGCGAGATAACCACAGTGCGTGTGGCCGGCGGCCACACACAAGGGCCGTTCCGGCAGGTCGCGGTATCGTGGAGACCACTTCGGGGCAGGCAGCGCCGCCTCTTCGACGATGAAGCGCCCCCGTCGTCGTCCGCAACCCGGCTCGTCCGTCGCGCTTCGTCACCTGGAAGAGAGGCTCTCCGCCATGCGCCCTGAGCTCGACGCCTGCGGTATCGGCTTCGTCGCCGACGCCCACGGTCGCTCGTCCCGCGAGATCGTCACCGCCGCCCTGGCCGGCCTGGCCCGGGTGAAGCACCGTGGCGCGCTCCAGGCCGACGCCCGGTCGTCCGACGGCTCCGGGCTGCTCGTGCCCATCCCTCCCGCCATCTTCGGGGAGAGGGCGGGCGTGGCCTCGCTCTTCATCCGGGGCGACGACCCCCGGGCCGCGGTCGAGTCGGCGGCCGAGGCCGAGGGGCTGAGGGTGGTCGACTGGCGCACGCCGCCCACCGAGCCCGCCATCCTCGGTGAGCTGGCCGCCCACTGCGCCCCCACCTTCCGTCAGGCCGTGCTGGTGGCCACCAACGGGGCGGCGGCCAACGACGCCGCCGCCGAGCGGGCCGCCTTCCGGATGCGCCGGCGCATCCAGGCCACCATCACCGGCACGTACGTCGCCTCGTGCTCGTTCCGCCTCGTCGTCTACAAGGGCCTGGTCGTGGCCGACGCCCTCGCCGACTTCTGGCTCGACCTGGCCGACGACCGCTTCGCCGCCCCCTACGCCGTCTTCCACCAGCGCTTCTCGACCAACACCCTGCCCACGTGGGAGCGGGCCCAGCCCTTCCGCATGCTGTGCCACAACGGCGAGATCAACGCCCTCGCCGGCAACGTCAACCGCATGCGGGCCCGGGCCCGGCTGGGCACCGAGGAGGTGGGCCTGGGGGACGAGGAGCTGTTCCACCCCGTGGTCGACCCCGAGGACTCCGACTCCGGCAACCTCGACTCGGTGGTCGAGCTGCTCACTCGGGGCGGGCGCGACATACGCCACGCGGTGGCCATGCTCATCCCCGAGGCCTGGGAGGGCGAGCGTGACCTCGACGCCCCCACACGGGGCTTCTACCGCTACCACGCCTCGCTCATGGAGCCCTGGGACGGCCCCGCCGGCCTGGTCTTCACCGACGGCCTGGGCGTGGGCGCCGCCCTCGACCGCAACGGCCTCCGCCCCCTGCGCTACGCGGTGTGCGACGACGGCCTGGTGGCGGTGTGCTCGGAGGCGGGGGCGGTGGACGTGTCCGGCCACGGCCAGGTGCGGCGGGGCCGCCTCGGCCCCGGCCAGATGCTGTTCGTCGACCCCAGCCGCGGCTTCCTCGACGACGCCGCCTGCAAGGAGCGGCTGGCGGCGGCCGGGCCCTACGCCCGCTGGGCGGCCGACGGCCTGCGGGAGGTCAGCCGGGGCCGGGCCATCGAGCAGACGTCGGACGACGGCGCCATCGAGCGCCGCCAGGCCATGTTCAACTACTCCCGTGAGGAGCTGAACATGGTGCTGCGGGCCATGGCCAACGACGCCAAGGAGCCCACCTACTCGATGGGCGACGACTCGCCCCTCCCCCACCTCGCCGGCCGCCCCCGCCCGATCCACCAC
>DATLGZ010000449.1:0-3468 GCA_035540235.1 Acidimicrobiales bacterium
CACGCCCGCTACGCGGCCGAGCGCGACGCCGCCCTGCCCGCCGGCCACACCGGCCCCCGGCCCTCGGGCGGCGTGGGCGGCACGCGCGTGGGGGTCAAGTGCCTGCACGCCCACCTGGCCTGGCACCTGGCCGGGGGGGACGACCCCGTGGGACGGTGGGTGGAGGGGCAGCTGCGGTGACGGCCCCCGCCGGCCCCGTGGCCGCCATCGACTGCGGCACCAACTCCACCCGGCTGCTGGTGGCCGACGCCGAGGGGAAGGCCCTCGACCGGCGAATGCGCATCACCCGCCTGGGCCAGGCGGTGGACGCCACCGGCCGGCTCGCCCCCGAGGCGGTCGAGCGCACGCTCGACACCCTGCGGGAGTACCGCGACGCCCTCGACGGCCACGGCGTGTCGGCGGTGCGGATGACGGCCACCTCGGCGGCCCGGGACGCGGCCAACCGGGACGACCTCTTCGCCCCCGCCACTGCCATAGTCGGCACCCCCCCGGAGCTGCTGAGCGGCGACGAGGAGGCCCGCCTGTCCTTCCTCGGCGCGGTCTCCGAGCTGGGCCCGAACGCAGTGACCGGCCTGCGTGGCCCGAACGCAGTGACCGGCCTGCGTGGCCCGAACGCAGTGACCGGCCTGCGTGGCCCGAACGCAGTGACCGGACCGTTCCTGGTCGTCGACATCGGGGGCGGGTCGACCGAGTTCGCGGTGGGCACGACCGAGCCCGAGGGCGTCATCTCCGTCGACATCGGGTGCGTGCGGATCACCGAGAAGTTCCTGCGCAGCGACCCGCCGTCGGCGGTGGAGCTCAGCCAGGCCCTCTCGGTCGTGCGCGACTACCTCGACGACGTGGCGCGGGAGATCCCGGCGGCCAGGGAGGCCCGCCAGCTCGTCGGGCTGGCGGGGACGGTCACCACCGTGGCAGCAGTGGAGCAGGGCCTGGCCGCCTACGACCGCGACCGCATCCACCACTTCGTCCTCACCCGCGACGCCGCCGAGGACGTGTTCCGGACGCTGGCCACCGAGCGGCGGGCCGACCGCATCCACAACCCCGGCCTGGAGCCGGGCCGGGCGGACGTGATCGTGGGCGGGGCCGCCATCCTGGTTGCGGTCATGCGCTACTTCGAGCACCCGACGTGCCTGGTCAGCGAGTCCGACATCCTCGACGGGCTCGTCCTCAGCCTCCTCGACCGCTGATGATCCGGGCCCAGCTCCATGGCCGGCGGGTGACGCTGCGCCCGCTGGTGGCGGGCGACTTCGACCAGTGGCGGGAGGTCCGCCGCCGCAACGTCGACTGGCTGACCAGGTGGGAGCCCCGACCGGCGGAGGGCTCCCCCAACGACACGGTCGACCGCAACGCCTTCGGCGCCCGCTGCGGCGCCCGGGAGCGGGAGTGGCAGCTGGGCACGGGGTTCGGCTTCGGCATCTTCGTGCAGGGCCGGTTCGGAGGCGAGATCAACCTGTCGGGCGTGCAGCGGGGGCCGTTCCAGAACGCCTACGTGGGCTACTGGATCGACGAGGCCCTGGCCGGCAACGGCTACGTGCCGGAGTCGCTGGTGGTGGTGGCCCGCTTCGCCTTCGAGGACATCAACCTGCACCGCCTGCAGGTCGCCATCATCCCCCGCAACAAGGCCAGCCGGCGTGTGGTCGAGAAGCTCGGCCTGCGCGACGAGGGGGTGGCCCTCCGCTACCTGGCCATCAACGGGGTGTGGGAGGACCACATCCGCTACGCCATCACCGCCGAGGAGTGGTTCGAGCGCCGCGACCAGCTCCTCCTGGAGTGGGCCACGCCGCTGCCCTCGGTCCGCCGCCGCTCCGACCGCTAGCGCCGCCGGGCTCCCGGGCCACGACCGCCACCGCCGCCCCTAGATGTAGTTCATGGGGTTGACGGGGGTGCCGTTCTGGCGGACCTCGAAGTGCAGGTGGGGGCCGGTGCACGACCCCGTGCAGCCCACCCGGCCGAGAACCTGGCCCTGGGTCACCCGCATGTTGGCGGAGACGGCCATGCTGCTCTGGTGGGCGTAGAGGGTGGTCAGCCCGCCGCCGTGGTCGATGATCGTCAGGTTGCCGTAGCCCCCGCTGTTCCAGCCCGCGCTGATCACGATCCCCGCCCCGGCGGCCCGGATGGGCGTCCCCTCCGACGCCCCCATGTCGACGCCGGTGTGCAGCCGGCTGTCCCCGTAGATGGGGTGGACCCGGTAGCCGAAGGGCGAGGTGATGGGCGCGCCGGGCAATGGGTTGGTCAGCCCTCCCGCCCCCGGCGAAACCGCCGGCGCGGCCGTGGTGGCGGTGGGGCCCCCTCCGGGCGCCGACCGGGTGGCCGGGGCATCGGCGGCCGCCGCCGCAGCCGCCGCCTCGGCCGCGGCCCGGGCCGCCGCCGCCTGCTCCTCCGCCCGGCGGCGCAGGGCCGCCTCGATGGCGGCCGACTCCTGCTCCAGCCGGTCGACCTCGGCCGCGAACTCGGACCGCCGGGCGTGGGCCACCGAGTGCAGCGAGTCGATCTTGGCCACCTCGACCGCCGCCTCGGCCTGGACCGCGGCCTGGGCGTCCCTCGCCTGCTGGAGCTTGGCCCGCTCCCCCGCCACCGTGTCGCGCTCGGCGGCGGCCGCCTCCTTGGCCTTGGCCAGCTCTCCGGTGAGGTCCTTGACCTCGTCGCGCAGCCGCTCGTCGAGGCTGATGGCCTCGCTCTGGTTGTTGGCGACCACCTTCATGTAGCTGCGCTTGGCCACCAGCTCGTCCATCGACCCCGCCTTGAGGGTCGTCTGGATGATCTGGGTCGCCTCCGACTGACCCGTGTAAGCGGCTATGGCGTAGGCCTGGAGCTTGCGCTTGGCCTCGGCCAGCTGGGCCTGGGCCTCCTCCAGGCGGGCCTCCGCTCCCCGCTGCTCGGCCTCCGCCGCCGCCAGGCGGCCTTGGGCGGCGTTGAGGTTGCGCTGCACCCCCCCGATCTGGTTGTCGAGGGTGGCGACCTTGGCGTCCAGCTCCCGCTTGCGGGCGGTGGCGGTGTCCAGCTCGCCCAGGAGCTTGGCCTCCTGGGCCGACGCCTCCTGCACCTGCG
Organism: Acidimicrobiales bacterium; assembly: GCA_035540235.1. Classification (GTDB taxonomy): domain Bacteria; phylum Actinomycetota; class Acidimicrobiia; order Acidimicrobiales; family AC-14; genus JBFMCT01. Next base: position 3,049 of record DATLGZ010000449.1, read on the forward strand.
AGCGGGCCGAGCGGATCTGATCATCCACCCGCTGCTGGTCGGCGGCCGTCTGCCCACCGGCGGGGAGCAGCCCCGACGGCACCAGCCCGGCCACGAGCAAGACCAGGGCCAGCGGCACGACGGCCGCCCGGCGGCGCCAGTCGTTCACTCTGCCCCCGCCAGCCACACCTTCAACTGCGGCACCCCACCTCGCCCTCGCCTCACCCCGTAGCGGCCCTAGACGTCCAGGAACCGGCTGACGGCGACCAGCGACCCGACCGTCCCCACAATCACGCCCACCAGCAGCAGGAAGATGCCGGTGCCCATGACGTCGTTGCTGGTCACCAAGAACTGCTTGAACAGCTGTATGTCGTTGTTGGCCGAGGCGATGCGGCTCTCGATGAGCCCCCGCCCCAGCCACACCACCCCAAAGGCCATGGC
>DATLGZ010000450.1:0-4894 GCA_035540235.1 Acidimicrobiales bacterium
CGAGCGCAGGCACACGGTGGCGATGCCCCGCTTCTCGCAGACCTCCACCTCCTCGCCCTGGCGGCGGTGGCGTGCTCACCCACGGCCGGCGAGGAGGTGGAGGTCTGCGAGAAGCGGGGCATCGCCACCGTGTGCCTGCGCTCGGACAAGGGCGGGCCCTTCCGGGTCTCGGGCGAGGGCTTCCGCCCCCGGTCGTCGCTCGACGTGGACATCGCCACCGGGGCGGGCACGATGGTGCCGGTGGACGGCGACGGCCGCATCCCCCGGGCCGGGAGCGCCCTGGGCTTCCTCCCCGGCCCCGACCCCGAGACCCACCTGCTCGAGGGGACCGATGGCAGCGGCGTGCCCGTGTCGTTCCTCGTGACCTGCTCCCTCGGCGAGGGCAAGCGCCCCCTCTGCCGGTTCTGACGCACCACGCCCCGGCGGCCACAATGGTCGGGCCGTGATACCTCAGGAACGAACCCGGAACTTCGCCATCATCAGCCACATCGACCACGGGAAGACGACGCTGTCCGACCGCATCCTAGAGCTGTGCGGGGCGGTGGACCCCCGGGACATGCGGGAGCAGTTCCTCGACTCGATGGAGATCGAGCGGGAACGGGGTATCACGATCAAGGCCCAGAACGTGCGGCTGACGTGGAAGGGCCACACCCTCCACCTCATCGACACGCCCGGCCACGTCGACTTCGGCTACGAGGTGTCGCGGTCGCTGGCCGCCTGCGAGGGGGCGGTGCTGCTGGTAGACGCCACCCAGGGGATCGAGGCCCAGACCCTGGCCAACGCCTACCAGGCCGTCGAGAACGACCTGGAGATCGTGGCCGCCGTCAACAAGATCGACCTCCCCGCCGCCGACCCCGAGCGGGTGATGGCCGAGATCGAGACGGTGCTGGGCATCGACCCGGCCTCCGTCCTGCGCATCAGCGGCAAGACGGGCGAGGGCGTGGCCGAGCTGCTCGACGCAGTGGTGGCCCGCATCCCGCCGCCCGAGGGCGACCCCGACGCCCCCCTCCAGGGCCTGCTGTTCGACTCGTTCTACGACCAGTACCGCGGCGTGGTCAGCGCCGTCCGGGTGGTCAACGGCGTGCTCACCACCGGGGCCAAGCTGCGGTTCATGCAGGCCCGGGTGACCCACGACGTGGAGGAGATCGGCGTCCGCACCCCGGCCGCGGTGGTGGTGGGCGACCTCGGTCCGGGCGAGGTGGGCTACCTCATCGCCGGGGTGAAGGACGTGGCCGAGGCCCGGGCGGGCGAGACCGTGACCGAGGCGGCCCGGCCGGCGGCCGACGCCCTCACCGGCTACCGCGAGCCCAAGCCCATGGTGTTCTGCGGGCTGTACCCCATCGACGGCGACGAGTTCTCAGACCTGCGGGAGGCCCTGGAGAAGCTGCGCCTCAACGACTCGTCGTTCACCTTCGAGCCGGAGTCGTCGGGCGTGCTCGGCTTCGGCTTCCGCTGCGGGTTCCTGGGCCTGCTCCACATGGAGATCGTGCGGGAGCGGCTGGAGCGGGAGTTCGGCCTGGGCCTCATCGCCACCGCCCCCTCCGTCGCCTACGTGGCCCACCTGACCACCGGTGAGGCGGTCGAGGTGTCCAACCCCTCCGACCTGCCGCCGCCCAACAAGCTGGCCGGCATCGAGGAGCCCTACCTGACCGTCACCCTGCTGCTGCCCACCGAGTACACCGGCACCGTCATGGACCTGTGCCAGACGCGGCGGGGTGAGATGCAGAAGATGGAGTACCTCGGCCCCGAGCGCATCGAGCTCGTCTACCGGGTGCCGCTGGCCGAGGTGGTGATCGACTTCTTCGACCAGCTCAAGAGCCGCACCAAGGGCTACGCCAGCCTCGACTACGAGGCGGCCGGCTACGAGCGCAGCGACCTGGTCAAGGTCGACCTGCTGCTCAACGGCGTGCAGGCCGACGCCTTCAGCTCCATCATCCACCGCAGCCGGGCCGAGGACTACGGGCGGCGGCTCACCGAGAAGCTGCGGGAGCTGATCCCCCGCCAGCAGTACGACGTGCCCATCCAGGCCGCCATGGGGGGCCGCATCATCGCCCGCTCGACGGTCAAGGCCGTCCGCAAGGACGTCATCGCCAAGTGCTACGGCGGCGACATCACCCGCAAGAAGAAGCTGCTGGAGAAGCAGAAGGAAGGCAAGAGGCGGATGAAGTCGATCGGCCGCGTCGAGGTCCCCCAGGAGGCCTTCATCTCCGCCCTGAGGCTGGAGGAGTAGCAGCCCGGGCCGGCCCTCACTTGCCGACCAGGGCCTCCCGGGCGATGGCGTCGAGGTCGAGCTCGCCGGCGGCCAGGCGGGCGACCGACGAGAGCGTCAGCCGCCGCTCGCACTCCATGACCCGGGCCCGCAGCGTCTCCACCGTGTCGCCCGGCTCCACCGCCACCCGATCCTGGGCCACCACCGGGCCGTGGTCGTACTCCTCGTCGACGAGGTGGAGGGTGGCCCCCGTCTCCCGCTCGCCGGCGGCCAGGACCGCCTCGTACACCCGCTCCCCGTACATGCCCTTGCCGCCGTAGGCGGGGAGGAGGGCGGGGTGGATGTTCAGCACCCGGTTGCGGTAGGCCTGCACGGTCCGGGGCCCGAGCATCTTCATGTAGCCGCTCAGGAACACGAGGTCGGCGCCCGCCTGGCGCAACGCGGCCAGGATGGCGGCGTCGAGGTCGCCGGGGTTGGGGTGGGTGCGGCCGCTCAGGTGCCGCCCCGCGATGCCCTGGGACTCGGCGTAGGAGAGGATGGCGGCGTCGCCGTTGTTGCTCACCAGCAGGACCAGCTCGGCGTCGAGCGAGCCCGACCGGCAGGCCTCGTGGAGGTGGCGGAGGTTGGTGCCCCGGTGCGACGCGAGCCCGGCGATCCGCAGGGGCGACATCTCGCGACGACGCTACCTCGTAACGCCGCCGCGGTGAGGCAGACTGTGGCGGACGTGACCGCCGACACGCCGCCCCAGGCGCCGGGCTCGTTCCTGCTCGGCGCCACCCTCGCCCTCCAGCGCGACCAGCTGGGGACCTACCGCCGGGCCATGGAGACGCTGGGCGACATCGCCCGCTTCCGGGTCGGCCCGCCCGGCGTCGGCTTCACCTTCGACGCCGTCTTCTCCCCTGAGGGCGCCCACCGGGTGCTGGCCGGCGACGCCGGCAACTACGTCAAGGACGCCCCCGTCATCGGCGAGTTCCGCCACTTCCTGGGCAACGGCCTGCTCGTCAGCGAGGGGGAGCGGTGGCGGCGCGACCGCCGCATCGCCCAGCCCCTGTTCACCCGGCGGGCGGTGGCGGGCCACGTGCCCGCCATCGTGGCCGCCGCCGACGACCTGGGGCGGTGGTGCGACGAGGCGGCCGCTTCGGGCGAGCCCGCCGACCTGCACGACCTGTCGATGCGCTACGCCCTCGACGCCCTGGGACGCAGCGTGTTCGGCGACGACATCGTGGAGGCGGCGCCCGTGCTGCGGCGGGCCCTGCCGCCGCTGGGCGAGCACCTCAAGCGCCGGTCGCTGGCGCCGGTGCGCACGCCCCACGGGTGGCCCACCCCGGCCAACCGCCGGGCCGAGGAGATCCGCCGCACCGTATGGGGGCTGGCCGACGCCCTCATCGCCGAACGGCGGGCGGCGGGCGCCACCGGCCACGACCTCCTAAGCCGGCTGCTCAACGCCCGCGACCCCGAGACGGGTGAGGCCCTGTCCGACGACGACGTGCGCGACGAGGCCATCATCTTCCTGATCGCCGGCCATGAGACCACCGGCAGCGCCCTCGCCTTCACCCTCTACCTCCTGGGCCGCCACCCCGACGTGCAGGAGCGGGCCCGGGCCGAGGCCCTGGAGGCCGACCCGGGCGACGTGGACGCCCTGCGCTACACCGCCCAGGTCGTCAACGAGGCGATGCGCCTCTACCCCCCCGCCCACACGGTGGTGCGGCGGGCCTCCGCTCCCACCGAGCTGCTCGGCTACCCGGTCGACAAGGGCCGCATCGTGGCCGTGAACATCTGGGGCATCCACCACCGCCCGGACGTGTGGCCCGACCCCCACGCCTTCGATCCCGACCGCTTCGCCGGGGAGGGGGGCCGGCGGGCCAGCTACACCCACGTGCCCTTCGGAGGCGGGCCTCGGGCGTGCATCGGCGAGCACCTGGCCATGGCCGAGCTGGTGGCGGGGACGGCCGCCGTGCTGCGCCGCTGCCGGCTCTCGTCAGTGGCCGACACGCCCGCCATCGAGGTCGACCTGGCCCTGCGCCCCCGCGGCAGGATGCCCTGCCGGCTCGAGCCGGTCAGCCCGCCGGGGGTCTGAACGAGGCCTTGAAGGCCTCGAACTGGTCCTGCATGGGGTCCCAGAGGCGGGCGGGCGTCTGGAAGTTGAGGGCGAAGCCGTACGGGCCGGTGACGAACCCCAGGTCGACGGCCCGTAACGGCGCGCCCCCGTCCGTGTAGGTGAATTCCCAGATGGCCGCCGGGTAACCCTGGTAGGTCGTCGGCTCGATCCGGATCCGGCGGTAGCCGGCGTGGGCGGCGGCGAAGCGGGGCTCGAGGTCGAGCCACGCCTGCTCGGCCGACGGCCCCGGCGAGGTGGTGTAGTCCACCCGCAGGTAGGCGCCGGTGGCCGGGTCGCGGAAGTCGGTGAGGGTGCCGCTGGTCTCGATGGTCCACCCGGGCGGGTGGCGGAGGGTGAAGCCCACGGTGGGGTGCTGGTAGCTCACCCAGCCGGCCGGCACCGTGCCCGCCGCCTCGCCCGGGGCCCGGGCGGCGCTCGTCTCCGGAGACCCACCCTCGCCGGTGCCGGCTCCCCGTCCGCCCGCCCACGTCACCACCACGGCCACCAGGGCGGCCAGCACCGCGCCGGCCAGGAAGAACACGGCCAGCCCGGCCGGAGCCGGCCGGCGGCCGGCCGAGCGCCGGTGG
>DATLGZ010000451.1:0-2120 GCA_035540235.1 Acidimicrobiales bacterium
CGCTTCCAGGGCGTAGGGCAGGGCCCGGTCGCTGCGCCCGCCGGCGTCGAAGTGGTAGGCGAGATCGAAGCAGCGGTCGCGGGCGGTGACCTCGATGCGATGGGCCGCCCGCAGGTGGAGGGTGCGCCGGGTGGCGTCGTCCAGGCGGTCCAGGAGCGCCTCCCGGAGCTTGTCATGGCGGAAGGAGCAGTGGCCCGTCTTCTCGTCGACCCAGAGGATCCGCCGGCGGACGGCGTCGTTGAGACCCGCGGCCGCCGCCCCCGCGTCCTGGCCGGTCAGCTCCACGGCCAGGCCCAGGTCGAACTCCTTGCCCAGCACCGCCCCCACCGACAGCAGCGCCAGGGCCGACGGCGAAAGCAGCTCCATGCGCTGGAGGAGGAACAGCGCCGCCCGCCGCGACGTCTGGGCGGTGGCGAGCAGGCCGGGGTCCACCTTCCAGCCGTCGCCGGCGGCGACCAGGGCGCCCGACTCCACCAGCCCCCTGAGCACGGCGGCGGCCATAAACGGGCTGCCCTCGGCGAGCTGGGCCACCACCGCCACCGCCTCCGGCGGCAGCGGGCCCGCCATCGACTCGACCAGGCTCTGCACCTCGGCGTCCCCGAAGGGCCCGAGCTCGACGCTCACCGCGCTGCGGATGGCCCGCAGCGGGCTGTCGGCGCCCACCTCGTCGCTGCGGAAGGCGGCGATGACCAGGACGTGGACCGCCGACGAAGCGGCATGCTCGGCCCACGCCGCCAGCAGCCGCAGGCTCAGGTCGTCGGCCCACTGGCAGTCGTCGACGGTGACGACGACCGGCTGGCCGGCGTCGCCCAGGGAGTCGAGGAGGGCGGTGAGGGCGTTGACGCTGCGGATCTGGCCGTAGGCCTCGGGGCCCAGGTCGGCCGGTCCCCCGGGTGCGACCAGAGGGGCCAGGGCAGGAAGGGCGGCCGCCACCGCGCCGGCGGCGACGCCCAGGCGCACCTGGAGGGTTCCGGCCAGCTCCGGGCGCTCCTCGGCGGCGGCCAGGATCCCGGCCGCCACCCCCTCCAGCACCTGGAACGGCCGGCGGGCGGCACGGTCGGCGCCCTGGCCCCGCAACGCCCACACGTCGGGGCCGGACCGGCGTACCACCTCGTCGAGCAGGCGTGTCTTCCCGCCGCCCGAGTCGGCCTCGACGAGGACGAGGCGGCCGCGGCCGAGGCGGGCCTGGCCGATCAGGTTGCCGAGGACCGCCAGCTCGGCGGCTCGGCCCACGAAGGACGGCTCGGCCAGCGCCTGGCGCCGGTCGGAGAGGCCGGCGACCACGGGGGGGTCGGTGAGCCCGCGGGCCCGGGCCGCCGCCACCGCCTCCAGGTCGGCCAGCACCGCGGCGGCCGACTGGTAGCGCTGGTCGGGATCCTTGCGGAGGAGGCGTTGGACGATCCCGTCGACGGCCCGGGGGACGTCCGCTCTCAGCGAGTTGAGCGAGGGGGCGGGGGTGCTGACGTGGTGACGGAGCACCTCGCCCACGTCCCTCCCTTCGAAGGGGGGCCGCCCCGCCAGCGACTCGAAGAGCAGCACGCCCACGGCGTAGAGGTCGGCCCGCTCGTCGACCACGGTGGCGCCCAGCGCGCCGGTCGCCTCGGGAGCGAGGTAGCGGACCGTGCCGACAGGCTCGTCGCGGATGGTGGGGTCGAGCCAGGCGCTGCGGGCGAACCCGAAGTCGATGAGGACGGCCCGCTCAAGGGGCTCCTCCTCCCCGACGATGACGTTGGCGGGCTTGACGTCGCGGTGGAGGACGTCCCCGTCGTGGGCGTGCTGGAGGGCTGCCAGCACGTCCATGCCCACCCGCAGGGCGGACTCCACCGACAGCGGTCCGCGATCGGCGAGGCGGGCCTGCAGAGTCTTCCCCGGCACCAGGGGCTGGACCAGGTACAGCACGTCGCCGTCCTGGCCGACGGCGACCAGGGGCTGGAAGCCGGGACGCGCCAGCCGGCGCAGGATCACCGCCTCGTGGGCGACCCGCAGGCGGATCGCGGGCGACACCGACGGCGCGGCGGCGGTCTTGATGATCACGTCCCCGCCCTGCTCCCGGTCGACCCCCGCGTAGGTGTTCACGCCCAGCCCGCTCTTGAGCAGGCGCTGGCACTCGAATCGTCCGC
>DATLGZ010000452.1:0-4059 GCA_035540235.1 Acidimicrobiales bacterium
CAGGGCCGGCGGGCCCCGCTCCCCGGTGGTGGCGTGGGCCGGGCCGTGGCTGGTCGACGAGCGGTGGTGGGACGCCGCCGCCCACCGTCGCCAGGCCCGCTGGCAGGTCGTAACCGCCGACGGGGCCGCCCACCTCCTGTCGCTGGAGGGCGGGCGGTGGGTGGTGGAGGCCACGTATGACTAACCCAGGGCGCCGGTAGAATCCGGGCGTGGACCTTGACGCCGCGGTGCGGGGGTCCCACGTCGCCCGCCGGCGGGCGCTGGTGGCGGCCCTGGTGGCCAACCTCGCCTTCGTCGGCATCGAGGTGGCCGGGGGAGTCGTGTTCTCGTCCCTCGCCCTCCTCGCCGACGCCGCCCACACGGTGACCGACGTGGCCGCCCTGGGCATCGCCCTCCTCGCCCAGTCGCTGCTGGCCCGGCCCGCCACCGCCCGCCACAGCTTCGGCCTCCAGCGGGCCGAGGTGCTGGGCGCTCAGGTCAACGGCCTCATCCTGCTGGTGGCGTCGGGGTGGATCTTCTGGGAGGCGGCCCGGCGCATCGGCGACCCCCCCGAAGTGGTGGGCGGGGGCGTGGTGGTGATCGCCCTGGCCGGCCTGGCCGTCAACCTGGGCAGCCTGTTCCTGCTGGTGCGGGCGCAGGGGAACAGCCTCAACATGCGGGGGGCGTCGGCTCACATGGCAGCGGACGCCCTCGGCTCGGTCGGCGCGCTGGCGGCCGGCCTGGCCGTGCTGCTGGGCGGGGCGACGTGGGCCGACCCCGCCGTCTCCTTCCTCATCGGCGCCCTGGTGCTGCGCTCGGCGTGGGCCCTGCTGCGGGACACGACCAACGTGCTGCTGGAGGGGACGCCCCGTGGCACCGATCCCCGCCTGGTCGAGGCCGCCCTCACCGGCGAGGAGGGGGTGGAGAGCGTGCACCACCTACACGTGTGGAACCTGGCGTCGGAGGTGCCGTCGCTGTCGGCCCACGTGGTGCTGGCCGGCACCCCCGACCTGCACGAGGCCCAGGGGCGGGCCGACCGCCTCAAGGCCATGCTCGAGCAGCGGTTCGGCATCGCCCACGCCACCCTCGAGATGGAGTGCCACGGCTGCCAGCCCCCCGGCCAGGCCGGCTGCCGGTAGCTGTGCTGCCCGTGCTGGTCGCCCACGCCGGCCCGGCCCCCTCCCCCTGGGCCTTCGACCTCCACCCCGACGTGGTGGTGGTGCTGGGCGGGCTGGTGCTGGCCTACGCCCTCGCCCTCCGCAAGCTGGGCCCCCTGCTGGCCGGCGCCGGCCAGCCCGTGATCACGTCGGGCCAGCGCCGCCTCCTCGCCACCGGCCTGGCCGCCATGGTGGCCGTGTCCTACTGGCCGGTCCACAACCTCAGCGAGGGCCCGTCCTACACCATGCACATGGTCCAGCACTCCGTCTACACGCTGGCCGTGCCCCCGCTGCTGATCCTGGGCACGCCGGCGTGGCTGTGGCGGTGGGCGCTGGGGCCGGTGATGGGGCTGGCCCGGCGGTTGACCCGGCCGGTGGTGGCCCTAACGGCCTTCTCGGTGGTCACCGTGCTCAGCCACCTGCCCACCTTCGCCAACGCCGCCGTCACCTCCGAGGCGGCCCACCTGGCCCAGCACGTAGTGCTGGTGCTGACGGCGGCGATGATGTGGTGGCCGCTCACCAGCCCCCTGCCCGAGCTGCCCCGCATCGCCCACCCCATGAGGCAGGTGATGTACCTGGTCGGGGCCTCGCTGGTCCCGTCGGTGGTGGGGTCGTCGCTGATCTGGGCGCAGGGGACGCCCTACACCGCCTACGAGGCGTTCCCCACCCTCGGAGGGTGGACGCCGCTGGAAGACCAGCGGACCGCCGGCTTCGTGATGTCGCTGGCCGACGGCCTGGTCCTGTGGGGGCTCGTGCTGGTGATCTTCGTGCGCTTCGCCCTCCGCCAGCGGAGCCCGGCCGCCCCCGTTTCCCCCCTGATGTCGCCGCGGGCGTAGGCTGGCGGCGGGGCGGCCACCCCGAACGTCGTCAGGAGGTCGGAAGGACCATGCGGAAGTTGTGGACGATCGCGCTGGTCGGCGCCCTCGTGCTGGCCGGCTGCGGGGGCGACTCGGAGGTGGCCGACGACATCCTCGCCCCCGGGCCCGGCGCCAACACCACGCACGGCCACGGCCACGACCACGCCGGCCAGCCGGTGGACGCCACCTGCGAGCCGTCGGGCACGACCGTGGCCGTGGTCGCCAGCGGCACCGCCTTCAACAGCCGGTGCCTGGCCGCCCCCGCCAACCAGGCGTTCACCATCAACTTCGACAACCGGGACAACCTGCCCCACAACATCGCCATCCTCGAGAGCCACTCCGCCGCCACCGCCCTCGCCCGCCTCGAAGTGGTGCCAGGGCCGGGTACCCAGACCCTCAACGTGGGGCCGTTGCGGCCGGGCCAGTACGCCTTCCACTGCGACGTGCACCCGCAGCTGATGTCGGGCGTGTTCGTGGTGAAGTAGACCCCGTCACGCGGTGGTGAAGCCCTTCCCGGCCCAGGCGCAGGCCAGGCGCAGCCGCTCCAGGGCGGCGGTGGCCGAGCCCTGGGACGCGTCCTCGACGTAGGACACCGTCGTCATCATCCCGCCCACCTGGTGGTACACGTTGTGGCAGTGGAGCATCCACTGGCCGGGGTTGTCGGCGACGAAGTCCACCGACAACCGCTGGTCGGGGCGGATGATGGTGGTGTCCTTGCGGGGGCCGGGCGCACCCGAGGGCAGCACCACCTGGAAGGTGTGCCCGTGCAGGTGCATGGGGTGGAACATCGTCGTGCGGTTGACGAAGGTGAGCCGCACCCGCTCCCCCTCGCGGACGTCGAGCGGCCGGTCGCCGTGGGGCTCGCCGTTGATCGTCCACACGTAGCCCTCCTCGCCCCCTCCCAGCTCGACGCTGTAGGTGCGGTCGGGGCGGCGGGCGGGGAAGCGCACCGCCTCGGCGGCGTGGAGGTCGTCGATCCGCAGCGTGCGCCGCTGAAGCTCGGCGGGCTGGGCGCTGGGCGAGGGCAGGTCGCCCGGGCCGGAGCGCACGACGGCCAGGGCCTGGGCCGCCTTGGCCTCGGCCACGGCCACGAGGGGGAAGACGCCGGCGCCGTTCACCGTGACGAGCACGTCGTAGCGCTCGGCCATGGCGATCATGAGGTTGTCCACCTCCACCGGCTCCACCGGGAAGCCGTCGGTGTGGGTGACGGTCATGCGGTGGCCACCCAGGGCGACCCGGAAGGGCGTGTCGGCGCCGGCGTTGACGAGGCGCAGCCGCAGGCGCTCACCGGGGCGGGCGTCGAAGGTGGCGGGGCCCGACGGGCGCCGGCCGTTGACGAGGTAGAGGGGGTAGTTGACGTCGCCGCCGGCGCTGGCCAGGAACTCGCTCATGGGCCCCTCGCCCCCGGCCAGGTGGGCGGCGTGGGCCCCGCGGCCGGCCCGCAGGTCGTCGAGGAACGACTCCGGTGACTGCCCGATGCCGTCGGTCCAGTCGTCGAGCACGACCGTGTGCTCGCGGTCGTAGGCGCCCGGGTCGGCCCCGTCCTCGACGATCAGCGCGGAGTAGAGGCCGCGGTCGAGGTGGAGCCCGGTGTGGGGGTGGAACCAGAACGTGCCGGCGTCGGGGACGGTGAACTCGTAGGTGAACGTCTCGCTCGGCATCACGAGGGGCTGGGTCAGCTCGGGAACGCCGTCCATGTCGTTGCGCAGGGCGATCCCGTGCCAGTGGACGGTGGTGGGCTCGGGCAGGTCGTTGGTGAACCGGGCCCGCAGCACGTCCCCCTGCCGCAGCCGCACCTCCGGCCCGGGGACGGCGCCGTCGTAGGCCCACGTCGCCGCCGTCAGCGCCGCCCCCAGGTCGACGGTGAGCGGGGCGGCGGCGATGGCCACGTCGTGCACCCGGGCGCCGGGGCGGCGGCGGCGCTGCTCGGCCGCCTCGACCGCCGCCCCCGAGGGGAGCACGGGGGCGGTGGCGGTGGTGGAGCGGCTGCAGCCGGCCAGTGCCAGGCCGGCCGAGGCGGCGCCGGCGGCGGCCAGGAACTGGCGGCGGGTGATGGGGGCCACGGG
>DATLGZ010000453.1:0-4461 GCA_035540235.1 Acidimicrobiales bacterium
CCCTCACGGCGCTCACCAGTCCCACATCCCGACCGCCAACAGGGCGGCCAGCACCAGCTGGAACCGGGCCGTCTTCACCAGCGCCCCCACCAGCGCGGGGGCGTCGGCCTTGGTCGTGGCCTGACCGCCGTGGCCGGCCACCGTCCTCATGGGCGAGACGGCCAGGGGGGCGGCGAGAAGCCCGGCCACCGCGCCGGGCGCGGTCACGCCCAGGAGCAGCGGCCAGACCATGGTCACCGCCATGCAGGACAGGTACACGATGCGGGTCGCCGGCTCGCCCAGCCGCACGGCCAGGGTCCGCTTGCCCGCCACCCGGTCGCTCAGTACGTCACGCAGGTTGTTGACGAGCAGGATGGCCGACGCCGCCAGCCCCATGGGCACGGCCGCCTCGAAGGCCAGCGCCGGCAGCCGCCGGTCGTGGACGTAGGCCGACCCCACGGTGGCCACGAACCCGAAGAACACCAGCACCATCACCTCGCCCAGCCCGGCCGAGGCGTAGGGCTTGGGCCCGCCGCTGTACAACCAGCCGGCGAGCACGCACACCGCCCCCACCAGGATCAGGCGCCAGTCGGCAGCCAGGGCGAGGGCGATGCCGGCCACCGCCGCCACCGCGAACGAGAGGATGGCGGCCCGCTTCACCGCCCCCGGCGCCACCAGCCCCGAGGCCGTGAGCCGCATGGGCCCCTTACGGCGGGCCGAGTCCACGCCCCGGACCCCGTCGCTGTAGTCGTTGGCGTAGTTGACCCCCACCTGCAGGGCGACCGCCACCACCAGGGCCAGCGCCGCCCGCGCCCAGATCACCTCCCCGTAGCGGCTGGCCACCGCCGTGCCCACCAGCACCGGCGACACCGACGCGCCCAGCGTCTTGGGGCGGGCGCCGGCCACCCACAACCGCACACCGAGGAGGCTGCGGCCGGTCACGTTGGGCGCTCGCCGCCGCCGCGCGCCGACGGGGTGGCGCCCGCCCCGTTCACGGCCGCTTGGGGAACCGGCTGAAGTCGGGCGGGCGCTTGCCCACGTAGGCGTCCCGCCCCTCCTGCGCCTCCTCCGAGAGGTAGTAGAGCAGGGTGGCGTCGCCGGCCAACTGCTGGACGCCGGCCAGCCCGTCGGTGTCGGCGTTGAACCCGGCCTTCAGGAGGCGCAGGGCCAGCGGGCTGTGGCGGAGGATCGTCCGGCACCACTCCACCGTCTCCTCCTCCAGCCGATCGAGGGGCACGACCGCGTTCACCAGCCCCATCTCCAGCGCCTGCTGGGCGTCGTACTGGCGGCACAGGAACCAGATCTCCTTGGCCTTCTTGAGGCCTACCGTGCGGGCCAGCAGGCCGGCGCCGTACCCCCCGTCGAACGACCCCACCCGCGGCCCGGTCTGGCCGAAGAGAGCGTTGTCGGCGGCGATGGTGAGGTCGCACACCAGGTGGAGGACGTGGCCGCCTCCGATGGCGTAGCCCGCCACCATGGCGATCACCGGCTTGGGCAGCCTCCGGATCTGCACCTGGAGGTCGAGAACGTTGAGGCGGCCGATCCCCTTCTCGTCGACGTAGCCGTCGTCGCCCCGCACCTTCTGGTCGCCGCCCGAGCAGAACGCCAGCGGGCCCTCGCCGGTGAGGACCACTACCCCCACCGCCGGGTCGTCGCGGGCCCGGTCGAACGCCTCCACCATCTCCCGCACCGTCTTGGGCCTGAAGGCGTTGCGCACCTCGGGCCGGTTGATGGTGATCTTGGCGATGCCGTCGGCCGCGCCGCCGCCCAGCTCGTACCGGATGTCCTCGTAATCGCCCGACGGCTCCCAATCCACGGGTGTCAGCACTCCCGGAACGATCTCCAACGGGCGGCGCTTGCTGTCGGCGGCTGGCTCCGCCCGGCTCGCTGGCGCTCGCGCGGTCGGGCGGCGCTTGCTGCCGGCGGCTGGCTGTCGATCTTGGGCGACAAGCGCCGTTCCCCTTCGGGGGCTGCGCCCCCGGCGCACGGCTGCGCCGTGCTCCCCCATCCCCGCCCGGCTCGCTGGCGCTCGCGCGGTCGGGCGGCGCTTGCTGTCGGCGGCAGGCTGTCGATCTTCGGCGACAAGCGCCTAACGTACCGCCATGCTGGTCCCGGTGCGGCTGTCGCCGGTGGAGGCGGCCGGCGCCATCCGGGCGGCGTGGGACTCGGCCCGGCCGGTCGCCCCCCTCGACCCGCACGCCCCGCCCGAGCAACGGGCCCGCCAGGACGCCGCCGTCGCCGCCGACCGGGTCATGCATCCCGACGTGGCCGCGGTGGTGCTCACGTCGGGCACGGCGGGGGAGCCCCGGGCGGTGGAGCTCACCTGGCGGGGGCTGGCGGCGATGGCCCGCTGGGTGCCGGCCGGGCCCGGGGACCGCTGGCTGTGCTGCCTGCCGCCCCACCACGTGGCCGGCCTCGCAGTGCTGGCCCGAGCGGGCAGCGCCGGCGTCCCTGTGGACGTGCTCGACGGCTTCGACGTCGAGACGGTGGCCCGCTCGGAGGCCACCCTGGTTTCCCTGGTCCCCACTCTGGTCCGACGCCTCCTGGCGGCGGGGGCGGACCTGAGCCGGTTCCGCACCATCCTGGTGGGCGGCGGGCCCGTTCCCCCCGACGTCGCTGCCCTGCCCAACGTCACCGCCACCTACGGGCTCACCGAGACGTGGGGCGGGGTGGTCCACGACGGCCACCCCCTGCCCGGGGTGGAGGTGACGCTGGCCGAGGACGGCGAGATCCTCCTCCGCACCCCCACCGTCATGCGGGGATACCGCCTCGACGGCCCGGCCACCGCCGCCGCCTTCACGCCCGACGGCCGGCTGCGGACCGGCGACGTCGGGCGGTGGGCCGCCGGCGGCCGCCTCGAGGTGGTCGACCGCCAGCGCGACATCGTGATCACCGGCGGGGTGAACGTCAGCCCTACCGAGGTCGAGCTGGTCCTGGCCGGCCACCCGCAGGTGGCGGACGTCTGCGTGGCCGGCGCCCCTGACCCCGAGTGGGGCGAGCGGGTGGTGGCCTACGTCGTGCCGGCGGCCGGCGCCGCCCCACCCACCCTGGAGGAGCTCAGGGAGCTCGCCCGGCCCCGGCTGTCTGCCCCTCAGCTGCCGCGCCAGGTCGTCGTGCTCGACGAGATCCCCCGCACACCGGGCGGCAAGCCCCTGCGCCGGCTGCTCAGCCCCGGTTGACGAGGTCCATGGCGAAGGCGGGAAGGCAGACGGCCACGTACTCCGCCCCCTCAGGCGTCTCGTACTGCACCCGCACCCCGGCCGGCACGGTGACCGACTGGCCGGCCCGCACCTCGATGCGCTCCCCGCCGCAGTGGACGACCACTGTCCCCGACAGCACGACGGTGTGCTCCTCGAACTCGGGTGCCTGGGGCGGCTCGACCCAGCCGGCGGGGCTGCGCATCACCGCCACCGAAACCGCCCGCTGGCCGGTGGCCACCCGCCCCACGAACTCCCTGATCTCCTTGGGCGGGGTGCCGGCCGCCGCCACCACCACCGCGTCGGACACCACGAGCCGAGCCTGGTCCATGCCGCCATCTCAGCACGGGGCACCTCTCCGGTGCCGGTATCTCCGCCCGAGGGCTGAGGAAGATCGAGGCGACGACATCATGATCGGTGTTCAGCGACGAGGAGGGTTCGCCCCCGATGACGGGGACGAGGGCGACGAGGGCGACGGCTGATGCTGTTCAGGGCCTCACGGTGAAGCTCATGGCGGTGCGGTCGGCGGGGTCGCCGTTGTAGTTCAACGTGATCTCCTCGCCCGCCTCGATGTCGCGCAGGGCGAGGAACTCGATGACCTTCTCCCGCAGGTGGATCTGGGCGTAGGCGTTGGGCGTGTAGGAGTGGTTGAGGAGGGAGGCCCGCCCGAGGGGGATGGCGGCGTCGTCGCGGGCGCCCCAGGTGAAGCAGTACGACGCCACCACGCTGGCGCTCACCTGCGCCCACTCCTCGTTGGGGATGACGATCACCGGCGCCCGCTCCAGCACCTCGTCGGCCGCGAACCGCCGGCCGGCGAAGACGCCGCGACCCTTGCCCCGCAGCGTGCGGATGACAAGGTCCGCGCCGTCGCCCACTGGCGCACACTAGAGCGGTGAAGAAGCTCGCCGACTACGGCCGTGACGACCACCCCGCCGACGACCCCGAACGCTCCCAGCTGGCGTGGGCAGTCGCCATCCTCGACGACTGCGACGCCTGTGACGACCTGCGGGTGGAGCTGACCCTGGAGGAGGCCGGCCGGCCCGGCACCGGCCTGGTCGCCCACCTCTCTCCCACGACCGCCCGCCGCCTGCGCGATGCCCTCGCTCTCGGCCTGCGGGAGCTGGGCGAGCCTGCGTAGGCCGCCGCCCGGCGGGGAAGGCTCGACGGGATGATCGATGTGCACGACCCCGCCACCGGCGAGCTCGTCGGATCGCTGCCGGTCAGCGACCCGGCCGCCCTCGTGGCCACCGCCCGCGCCGCCCACCCCGCCTGGGACCGCACACCC
>DATLGZ010000454.1:0-5641 GCA_035540235.1 Acidimicrobiales bacterium
CCTCGGCCGCCCCCCGCAGGACCAGCGACGGCGCGCCCGAGGGCTCCGAGACCACCTCGACGTCCCGGAAGGCGAAGGCCCCCATGCCCACCCCCAACGCCTTCATGACCGCCTCCTTGGCCGCGAACCGGGCCGCCAGCCGGGGGGCGGGGTCGTGCCAGCGGGCGCCGTAGGCCAGCTCGCCGTCGGTGAAGAGGCGGGCCGCCGCTCCCGGCCGCCGCTGCAACAGCGCCCGGAACCGCGGGATGTCGACGGCGTCGATGCCGATGCCCAGCACGGGACCAAGGCTAATTGCCCAGGGCGGGCGCCCCCGCCGCCCGGCCCGCTAAAGGTCGCCCGGTCCGGGCGAGTGCGCCGGCCCGAGGGCGCGCTCGGCGGCGTCGGCCAACTGCCTCGACACCGCCTCCGCCTCCTCGGCGGTGGCCGCCTCGACCATCACCCGGATCAACGGCTCGGTGCCGCTGGGGCGTATCAGCACCCGGCCGGCGCCGGCCAACCGCTCCTCCGCCGCCCGCACCTCCGCCCACAGCTCGTCCGCCGCCTCCAGATCCCGCGTCGCCGCCCGCACGTTGCGCAGCACCTGGGGGCGGCGGGTCATGACGGCGGCCAGGTCGGCGAGCGGCCGGCCGGTGCGGGCCATCACGTCCAGCACCTGGAGGCCGGTCAGCATCCCGTCACCCGTCGTGGCCAGGTCGCGGAAGATGACGTGGCCCGACTGCTCCCCGCCCAGGGCCCAGCCGCCCTTCTCCATGGCCTCGAGCACGTAGCGGTCGCCGACCCCGGTGTCGACGACGTGCACACCGTGCTGCGCCATGGCCTGGCGGAAGCCGAGGTTGGCCATGACCGTCACCACCACCGTGTCGCCGGCGAGCATCCCCCGGGCCCGCCGGTCGACGGCGCACAGGGCGATGATCTCGTCCCCGTCCACCAGCCGCCCGGCGGCGTCGACGGCCAGCACCCGGTCGCCGTCGCCGTCGAAGGCCAGGCCGGCGTCGGCGGGCTGCGCCGCCACCGCCCGCTGCAGCGCCTCGGGGTGGGTGGACCCGCAACCGTCGTTGATGTTGCGCCCGTCGGGCGCGTCGGCCAGGACCTCCACACCCGCTCCCAGCGACCGGAACAGCTCGGGGGCCAACCCCGACGTGGCCCCGTTGGCGCAGTCGAGCACGACCCGCAGGCCGTCGAGCCGGCGACCCTCCAGGGTGGCGGCCAGCGCCTCCAGGTACGGCGCCCGCCCGTCGCGGGAGGAGATCCGCCCCACGCCGGTGCCGGTGGGGGCTGAGCCCGGGCCGCCGCCCGACCCCTGCTCCAGCTCCGCCTCCAGCCGGGCCTCGGTGGCGTCGGACAGCTTCAGCCCCCCGGCGGCGAAGAACTTCACCCCGTTGTCGGCGAAGGGGTTGTGGGAGGCGGAGATCATGGCCGCCGGCGCCTGCTCGGCCCGCGAGTGCCACGCCACCCCGGGCGTGGGCATGACGCCCAGGTCGACCACGTCGGCGCCTTCGGCGGCGAGCCCGGCCGACACGGCGGCGGCCACCATCTCCCCCGACCACCGGGTGTCGCGGCCCACCAGGAACGGCCCTGGGCCCAGCACCCTGGCCGCCGCCCTCCCCAGCGACAGGAGCACCTCGGGGCTGAGCTCGTCGTTGGCGACGCCCCGGACCCCGTCCGTCCCGAACCGCAGCGTCACGCGGCTGCGGCCGCTAGCGCTTGGAGTACTGGGGCGCCTTACGGGCCTTCTTCAGCCCGTACTTCTTGCTCTCCTTCTCCCGAGCGTCCCGGGTGAGGAAGCCGCCCTTCTTCAGCTGGGGGCGCAGCTCGCCGTCCAGCTCCACCAGCCCCCGGGCGATCCCGAGGCGCAGAGCGCCGGCCTGGCCCGACACGCCGCCTCCGTCGATGGTGGCGTCCACGTCGTACACCTCGGCGGTGGACGTGAGCCGCAGCGGCTCGGTGACGATCATGCGGTGCGTCTCGGTGGGGAAGTACTCGGCGATCGGCCGCTTGTTGACGGTGATCTGGCCGGCGCCGGCACGGAGGCGCACGCGGGCCACTGCCTGCTTGCGGCGACCGGTGGCCTGCACGAGCGGCTTGGGCATTCTCTCTGATCCTCCTGCTACGACCGCGCCCGGGCGTGGGCCAGCTCGAGGGGCTGGGGCAGCTGGGCGGCGTGGGGGTGGTCGGGCCCGGCGTAGACCTTGAGCTTCTTGAGTTGCTGGCGGCCGAGCGGGCCCCGGGGCAGCATGCCCCGCACCGCTCGCCGCACCGCCTCCTCCGGGCTCTTGGCCAGGATGTCGACGTAGGACCGGCGCTTCAGGCCGCCGGGGTAGCCGGAGTGGCGGATCGCCTCCTTCTTCTCGGCCTTGCCCGAGGTGAGGACGACCTTGGCTGCGTTCACCACGATGACGTGGTCGCCGGTGTCCATGTGGGGCGCGAAGATCGCCTTGTGCTTGCCCCGCAGGAGGCGGGCCACCTCGGTCGACAGGCGGCCGAGCACCAGCCCGTCGGCGTCCACGACGTGCCAGGCGCGGGTGATGTCGGCAGGTTTGGGCGAGTAGGTACGCACGCAGGCTCCTCTTGTCGGCGGCGCGCCAACCCGTCGAGTCTACCGTGCGGGGAACATGGTCACCATCGAGGACATCCGGCAGGCGGCCGAGCGGGTGGCGGGGGTGATCCGGCCCACCCCCCTCGACCGCTCCGACAACCTGAGCCGGTTCCTCGGCCGGCCCGTCGCCCTCAAGCCCGAGCACCTCCAGCGCACCGGCTCGTTCAAGATCCGGGGGGCCACGAACCTCGTGTCCCAGCTCCCGCCGGGCACCGAGGTGGTGGCCGCCTCCGCCGGCAACCACGCCCAGGGGGTGGCCCTGGCCGCGTCCCGGGCCGGCCTGGCCGCCACCGTGTTCATGCCCCGCAGCGCCGCCCTCCCCAAGGTGGAGGCCACCCGGAACTACGGGGCCACCGTCCACCTCGGCGGCGACACGGTCGATGACGCCATCGCCGCCGCCCGCGCCTACGCCGCCGCCCGCCCCGCTGGCCGCTTCGTGCCCCCCTTCGACGACCCGCTGGTGATCGCCGGCCAGGGCACAATCGGCCTGGAGCTGGCCGAGGAGGCGCCCGACGCCGAGGTCGTGCTCGTGCCCGTGGGCGGCGGCGGGCTCATCTCCGGGGTGGCCGCCGCCCTGGCCGGGACCGGGGCCCGGGTGGTCGGGGTGCAGGCCGACGGTGCGGCGGCCATGAAGGCCTCGCTCGCCGCCGGCCACCCCGTCACCCTCGACGCCGTCTCCACCATGGCCGACGGCATCGCCATCAAGGGGCCGTCGCAGCTCACCTACGACCACGTCCAGGCGTTCGTCGACGAGATCGTCACGGTGGACGAGGACGCCATCAGCCAGGCCGTCGTCCTGCTGCTGGAGCGGGCCAAGTCGGTGGTCGAGCCGGCCGGCGCGGTGTCGCTGGCCGCCCTCATGGCGGGCCGGGTCGGCGGCACGGGGCTGGCGGTGGCCCTCCTCTCGGGCGGCAACGTCGACCCCTTCCTCCTCCTGAGGCTCATCGACCGGGGCCTGTCCGCCTCGGGCCGCTACCTGATCCTGCGCGTCCTGCTCAGCGACCGGCCGGGGGCGCTGGCTGCCCTGACCGCCCGCATCGCGGCCATGGACCTCAACGTCCTGGCCGTCGAGCACCACCGCTCGGGCATGCGGCTGGCGGTGGAGCAGGTGGAGGTGGTCATCACCGTCGAGACGCGCGATCCCGGCCACCGCGACTCGGTGGTGGAGGCGCTGCGGGCGGCCGGCTACCCGGTGGAGCTGGTGCGCTGACCTGTCCGGGGGCGGCCGGCGACCCGAGCCGTCACCCTCCGGGCGGCGGGCGTCGGGGCACCACCACCGGGTTGTTGAGGAAGTACTCGTCGCGGGGGAACAGGTCGCGGTTGAGCTGGTGCGGCTTCACCTCGCCGGTCACCTCGCCGGCCCGCAGCGGCACCGGCCGGGCCTCGCCCAGCACGGTGCGGATCGACTGGAGGCGTCCCTCGGGAAGCACGAAGCGGTCGCCGGCCGCCGCCACCAGGGCGTCCAGCCGCCGCTGCATCTCCGCCCCGTCGTAGTGCAGGGGCTGGTCGCTGGCCAGGAAGAACTGGGAGAAGTGGTAGGTCGGCACGGTGAAGGCCAGCACGTGGGGGAAGACCTCGGTGACCCCGTTGGCGGTGCGGTCGCTGGGCAGCCACTGGGCGAAGAGGCCCCCCTCGGCCATCCGGCTGCGGACCAGCTCGTAGAACTCGACCGAGTAGAGGCTCCCGCTGAACGCCGACTGGGGCCGGATCACGTCTACCGTCATGACGTCGAAGCGCTCGCCCGTCTTGAGGAGCCACTTGCGCCCGTCCCCGACATGGATGTGCATGCGCTCCTCGCTGAAGAGCCGCTGGTTCTCAGGCGACCCGCCGTCGGCCAGGCTGCGCAGCAGGTCGAGCTCGCCCCCGCACAGCTCCACCACGTCGATGCGGCGCAGGCGGTCGTCGAGCAGCATCCCGTAGGGGGTGGCGCCGATGCCCAGCCCCACCGCCATGGCGTCGGTGGGGTCGGGGTGCATGAGGGCGGGCAGCAGGCCAATGAGCACGTGGTAGTCGTCGTAGGGATAGCCGTTCTGCGACGCCCCGTTGATGAACAGCAGGTACTCGTCGCCGTCGCGCCGCAGGGCATTCACGCACGCCCGGTCCTCGGCCAAGGAGAAGTCGGTGTCCTGGGCGCTGTGGAGGAACGACCACAGCTTGTAGTTGGAGGGGAAGACGACCAGGGCCACGCCCATGACCGCCACCGCGCCGCCCGCCATCACGGCCCGCCGGACGCGGTCGCCGGCCAGGGCCGCCGCCGCCAGGCCGGGCACGAGGAGGAGGCCGGCCAGGAGGCGGAACGTGCCTGCCGTGCCGATGCGGTCGATGAGGACGAAGCCCACGAGCAGCGTCCCCGCCACGTTGCCGAGGATGTTGGCGAAGAGCAGCCGACCCGTCTGCCGCCCCAGGGTGTCCATGCGCCGGGCGACGAGCGACTGGGCGAACGGGAAGGCTGCGCCCATGAGCAGCACGGGCGCCCCCATAACCATCAGGGGGGCGATGAGGTGGACGAAGGCCAACCGGGCCAGCTCCGCCGGGGGCCAGAAGACGTAGTTGCCCAGGTTGTAGCCGTCGATCGAGAAGTGGCGCCGCAGCGGCCCGTCCACGCCCAACCAGCCGGGCAGCTGCACGAGCATGAACAGCCCGGCCAGGGCGGCCACGCCCACCCCGAACTGGAGGCTCAGGAACCATCGCTCGGGCCGTAGCACGCGCCGCACGACGCGGGAGGCCACCGCCGCGCCGGCCCCGAAGAGGAGGAGGTAGAGCGAGAGCACATGGGCGAAGGTGTAGGAGTTCGACCGCATCAGGCCGTCGATGACCCGGAAGAAGGCCACCTCCAGCCCGAGCGCCACCGCCCCGGTCAGCCCGTAGATGACGAACCACGGCCACACCGCCCGCTCGGCGCCGGCCGGCGCGAGGGGTTCCGCCTCGGCGCCGGCTGGGTCCGCCTCCGGCTCCGGCAGCCGAGTGGCGGTGCGCCACAGGCTGAGCACCAGGGCGGCGGCCAGCAGGTTGAGCGTCCCCGCCACCCGCACGGACCCCCGGAAC
>DATLGZ010000455.1:0-2188 GCA_035540235.1 Acidimicrobiales bacterium
CCCGCGGAAGGCGCCCAGGAACACCTCGGAGCAGAGGTCGTCGGGATCGGGCGCGCCCTGGAGGCGGAGGTAGGAGGCCACCGAGGGGGCGAAGGCCCGCCAGAGGCGTTCGTAGGCCCACGGAGCGTCGCCCCGGGCCGCCGCCAGCACGCTCTCGAACGCCGGCCCGATCCTCACCCGGCGGCACCTCGGGCGCGACTGGGGCGGGGAGGCACGGCAGCAGCATCGGCACCAGTTGCACGCGCCTTGAGGCCCACCCGGCAACTAGCCTCGGGTCGTGGCCGACGAGTACGACGTGATCGTGATCGGCGGTGGCCCGGCCGGGGAGAACGTGGCCGGGCGGTGCGCCGACGGGGGGCTGTCGGTGGCCCTGGTCGAGCGGGACCTGGTCGGGGGCGAGTGCTCCTACTGGGCCTGCATGCCCTCCAAGGCCCTGCTCCGCCCCGGTGAGGCGATGGCCGGCGTGCAGCGGGTGCCTGGGGCGCGCGCCGCCGTCACCGGCGACATCGACGCCACTGAGGCGCTGGCCTGGCGGGACGAGGTGGTGTCCGGCTGGGACGACCGCTACCAGGTGGAGTGGCTCGAGGACGCCAAGGTCGCCCTGGTGCGGGGCCACGCCCGCCTACTGGGGGCCCGCCAGGTGGACGTCGAGACGGAGGAGGGCCGCCAGCGGCTCCAGGCCCGCGCCGCCGTGGTGCTGGCCACCGGGTCCAGCGCCGCCCCCCCCGCCCTCCACGGGCTCGACGAGACCAGGGTGTGGGACAACCGCGACGCGGCCGAGGCCCAGTCCGTCCCCGAGAGGCTCATAGTCCTGGGCGGCGGGACGGTCGGCTGCGAGATTGCGCAGGCCTTCCGCCGCCTGGGCAGCCGCCGGGTCACGATCATCGAGGCCAGCCACCACCTCCTGCCCTCGGAGGAGCCGTTCGCGGGCGAGCAGGTGCGGGCCGCCCTCACCGCCGAGGGTGTGCTGGTCTACACCGGCGTCACCGCCATGCGGGTGCTGCGCGACAAGGACGAGAGCCTGGTCACCGCGGTGCTGACCGACGGCCGCAGCGTCACCGGCGACGAGCTGCTGGTGGCGGTAGGCCGCAGCCCCAACACGTGGGACCTCGGACTGGAGACGGTGGGCCTGCGGCCGGGGACGTTCGTGGAGGTGGACGACCACCTGCAGGCGGCCAACGTGGCGGGTGGGTGGCTGTACGCGGTGGGCGACGTCAACGGCCGGTCGCTGCTGACCCACATGGGCAAGTACCAGGCCCGCCTGGCCGCCGACAACATCCTGGGCCGCCCGGCCGAGGCGTGGGCCGACCAGCGGGCCGTGCCCCGGGTGATCTTCACCGACCCTCAGGTGGCGGCCGTGGGCCTCACCGAGCGCCAGGCCGACGAGCGCGGCATCGAGGCCCGGGTCCTGGCCTGCCCCATCGAGTCGGTGGCGGGCACCACCTTCCGGGGCCAGGGCGTGTCGGGCACCTGCCAGCTGATCGTCGACAACCACCGGCGGGTGCTGGTGGGCGCCACCTTCACCGGGCCCGACGTGGCCGAGCTGCTCCACGCCGCCACCATCGCCATCGCCGGGGAGGTGCCCATGGACCGGCTCCGCCACGCCGTGCCCGCCTACCCCACGGTCAGCGAGGTGTGGCTGAAGCTGGTCGAGGCATACCTGGCCGCCGGCTGATCAGGAGAGCCGGCGGGCCAGCTCCTCCGAGTACTCGGGGAAGTAGCGCGGGATCACCGAGAGCGAGAACTCGTCGAGGATGGACGTGGCCGGCTCCCGCTCCAGCAGGAAGGCGAACGACTCCCGCACTATCCGCTCCTCCACGGTCCCCTCGTCGTCGTCGGCGCCGGCCTCGAGCATGCCCCACTCGTCGAGCATGTCCTGGGGAACGGTCACGCGGTGGGAGGTGGTGAGGTCGCCCTCTCGCACCTGCACGCCGTACTGGTGGTCTCCGATCGGTCGGACGGTGATGGTGCTCACCGTGCCGTTCTACCCCCGGCAGACCGGGCGAAAAAGCCCAACGACGCGTTGCCCCGTGGAAGGGTTGCCGGTAAGCTGTGGACGGTATTTGCGCCTTATCGAGCCGTGTTCCGTCGCCGAAGTCCGCACCCCGGTAGCCGCCGCATGATCTCCACCACCTCGGGCCCCATCCCCTCGGTCGAACGCTTCGAGGATCTCGTCGCCTTGGCCTGC
>DATLGZ010000456.1:0-4058 GCA_035540235.1 Acidimicrobiales bacterium
TGAGTCCCTTGGGCTCACGCCCCGGAACAGGTTGACCTCGATGGGCTCCAGGTCGAGCAGGTCGACGAGCGCGTCGAGCGCCTTCGTCACCCGTTCATGTTGTCAGCCCGCGCCCCCGCCCCCGCCGCGGCTTGCCCAACCGGCTCGGCCGCGGTGCGTGGGCAGGGCGCTGACCGCCGCCCCGTCTTCCCCGGTGGTGACGAACACGTGGGCGGTGGCGCCGGAGGGGTGGGCGAGGGCGTCGTTGGCGAGGAGGACGGCGGCGGCCGAGTAGGTGGTGCGCTCGCCGCCGGGGAAGGAGGCGCGGCCGGGATGGACCATCCCGGTGAGATACGACCCGTCCGGCGCCCGCAGGTGCTGGGCCCACTCGAGCAGGGTGGCCGCCTCCTCGGGGAGGCCGGCGGCCAGGTGGGCGAGGGCGGCCTCGCTCGTCTCCGCCGCCGTGACCCATGGCTGGTCGGCCACGCAGCGCACGCCCAGGCCGTCCATCACGAACCGGTCCCGGCCGGCGGCCAGGCGGCGGCGGGCCCCCTCGCCCCCCACCGCCCCCGCCAGCACCGGGTAGAACCAGTCCATCGACCACCGGTCCTTGGGCAGGAACGCCTGGGGCCGGTGGGCGATGGCCTCCGCCAGCCGGCCGGCGGCGGCCACCCAGGTGCGGCCGGCGGGTGCGGCCGGGCCGGCCAGGGCGGCCCCGCAGCGCAGGCTCAGGCACGTGCTCGACGACGCGCTGAGAAGGGCGAACGACCAGGGCGTGCCGTCGGCGTGGCGGGCCCAGACGACCTCCCCGCCCGGGGCCTGGAGGCCGAGCACGAAGGCCAGGGCCCGCTCTACCACCGGCGCCATCTCCGCCGCGAAGGCCCGGTCGCCGGTGGCCAGCAGGTGGTGCCACACGCCGGTGGCCACGTAGGCCGTCACGTTGGCGTCGAGCAGGGCCACCTCCACCTGAGGGGGGGAGCCCCGGTAGTACTGGTGCCACGCCCCGTCGGGCCGTTGCGCCGCCGCCAGCCAGCGGAAGGCCCGGCGAGCCTCGGCCACCCGCCCGGCCACGGTCAGGGCCATGGCCGCCTCCACGTGGTTCCACGGGTCGGCGTGGCCGCCGGGAAACCAGGGGATCATGCCGTCGGGCTGCTGCACGGCCGCGATCCAGCCGGCGGTGGCGGCCACCTCAGCCCGGCCCAGGATCACGGCTGCTTGGCCAGGTAGACGACCAGGCTCTTGCCCAGCACGGGGTTCAGCGCCCGCTCGGCCAGGCGGACGGCGGGGATGGGGCGCAGGATGTCCCGCACGAGGAAGCGGTGGTAGAGCCGCACCGACCGGGCCGTCTCGTTGCCCACCCCCACCGCGCACTTGAGCCACCAGTAGGGCGAGTGCAGGGCGTGGGCGTGGTGGGAGGCGACGGGGCGGAGGCCGGCGGCCCGCAGCCGGCCGACCAGTTGGCGCCGGCGGTAGATGCGCACGTGGCCGCCGGGGACGGCGGGGGCGTGGTAGTCGTCGGCCAGGGCCCAGCACACCCGCTCCGGCAGCCAGCGGGGGACGGTGACCGCCACCAGGCCCCCGGGCCGCACCACTCGGGCCAGCTCGGCCATGGCCGCCCGGTCGTCGTCCACGTGCTCCAGCACCTCGGCCGCCACCACCCGGTCGAACATGGCGTCACGGAACGGCAGCCGCAGCCCGTCGCCCCGCACCCCCGCCGCCCCGTCGGCGCCGCTGATGGCCGAGCGGTCCAAGGCCACCACGAACGCCCCTCGCCGGCGGGCCTCCCGGGTGTGCCTCCCCTCGCCGCACCCCAGGTCGAGCAGCCGCACCCCCGGCCCCACCCGCAGCCGCTCGAAGTCGACGGTGAGCACGGTGGGCCCCTACCGCTGTGAGGCGCCCGGTGGGGCGCCGGTGGCGGCGGCGATGGCGGCCCGGTACTGCTCCACCGTCGCGTCGGCGGTGGCCCGCCAGCTGAAGCGCTCGAGCACCCGCCGCCGTCCCGCCTCGCCCATCCGCGCCCGCAGGCGGTGGTCGTCGAGCGCCCTCACCAGGGCGGCGGCCAGCTCGCCGGGGTCGCCGGGCGGCACGAGCAGGGCGGTGTCGCCGTGGCGGCCCACGACCTCGGGCAGGGCGCCCCCCGTCGTGGACACCAGCGGGACGCCGCACGCCATGGCCTCGATGGCGGGCAGCGAGAACCCCTCGTACAGCGACGGCACCACCGCCACCTCGGCCTCGGCGTACAGCTCCACCAGGCGCTCGGCCGGCACCACGCCGGCGAGGGTGACCGCCCCCTCCAGCCCCAGCCGCTCGATGGTGGCGGGCACCAGGCTGTCGCCCCGGGGCCGGCCCACGATCACCAACTCGGCGTGGCGCTCGGTGCGCACCTTGGCCAGCGCCTCCAGCAGGGGGAGCAGGCCCTTCATGGGCACGTCGGCGCTGGCCGTGGTCACCAGCCGCCCCGGCACCCGGGCCACCGCCGGCAGCGGGTGGAACAGGGCCGTGTCCACCCCCACCGGCACCACCGCCACCCGGTCGCGGCGCGCCCCCATCTCCCGGCAGGCGTCGCGGGCCGACGACTCGGAGACGGTGAGCAGCCGGGGCAGCCGCCGCACCACCCGCTTCTGCATGCGCAGGAACCCGTACCAGCGGCGCAGGGTGGCGCGCCGCTGCCAGGTCGGGGCCGACGCCAGGTCGAGGGCCCGGTCGATGGTGATGGGGTGGTGGAGGGTGGCGACCAGGGGGAACCCGTCCCGCACCAGGCCGAGGATCCCGTATCCCAGGCACTGGTTGTCGTGGACCACGTCGAAGCCGTCCTGTCGCCGGCGCAGCAGCCGCCGCACGCGGATGCTGAAGGTCAGCGGCTCGGGGAACCCGGCGGTGCACATGATCGCCCACTCGGCCACGTCGACCAGGTCGCAGAGCTCGGAGCGGTGCGGCGTGCGGAACGGGTCGTCGGGCCGGTAGAGGTCGAGGCTCGGCACCCGCACCAGCTCCACCCCCGGGGCCAGGTCGGGGTAGGGCGGCCCGCTGAACACGGTGACGGAGTGGCCCAGCGCCGCCAGCTCCCGGCTGAGGTAGTGGGTGTAGACGCCCTGGCCCCCCGACTGCGGGTTGCCCCGGTACGTGAGCAGGGCGATCCGCAGCGGCGGGCCGGCGTCGGGCATGGCCGGTGAGCCTGACCGCGGGCCGGCCCCCGGTCAAGCGAGGCCGAGGCCCCGCCGCCCGGGAACCGCGATGGCCGGGCCGGCGTCGAAGGAGCGTGCCTGCACCCCGTCCCTCCCGGCTGCGCCGGCCCCCGCTCGCCCTGGCTGCCGCCGCCCTCCTCGTCGTCCTCGCCGGCTGCGGGGACGGCGGCGGCGGGGCGGGCGGCGGCGACGCGCTCGACGGGCGGGCCTTCCTCTCGCAGGCGGTCACCGGCCGCCAGTTGGTGCCGGGGACCCAGGTCCGCCTCTCCTTCCGGGACGGCCAGGTGCACGCGCACGCCGGCTGCAACTCCCTCAGCGGCCCCTACCGGCTGCGGGACGGTCGCCTGGCCATCGGAGGCGGCGGGGGAATGGTGACCACCGAGATCGGCTGCGACCCCGAGCGCCACGCCCAGGACGAGTGGCTGGCGGCCTTCCTGTCGTCGTCGCCCACCGTCGACCTCGCCGGCGCCGACCTCACCCTCGCCACGCCCACCGCGACCATCCGCCTGCTCGACCGTGTGGTGGCCGACCCCGACCGGCCGCTGGTGGGCACGAGGTGGCGGGTCGATACCGTGGTCGTGGGCGAGGCCGCCTCCTCGGTGCCCGAGGGCAGCCCGGTGACGCTCGAACTGCCCGACGGCGCCACCTTCCGCCTGGTCTCCCGGGGGTGCACCGAGGCCGCCGGCACCGTGGAGATCGCCCCCCGCTCGCTGCGGTTCGGGGCCTTCGCGGTCGACAACATCGGCTGCCCACCGCCGTGGGAGCACACCCTGGGGGTGCTGCGGGCCGGCGAGGTGGCCTACCGCATCGAGGCGGGGCGGCTCACCCTCGAGGCCCCCGGCATCGGCGTCTCAGCGGTGGCCGAGCCGGGCTAGGGCCTCGCCCTCATTCGTT
>DATLGZ010000457.1:0-3329 GCA_035540235.1 Acidimicrobiales bacterium
CCGCCACCCCTCCGAGGGCCCACCGCCGCCGGCGGCGGCGGTGGGCCCTCGGAGGGGTGGCGGCGGTGGCCGCCCTCATCGTGGGCGGCCTGGTCTTCGGTACCCCCGACGAGTCGACGGGCGGCGGGCGGGCGGGGGGGCCGGCCGCCCCCATCGAGCTGGAGCGGCTCGACGCCGAGGGCCGGGTCAGCCTGGCCGCCCTCCGGGGCCGCCCGGTGGTCGTGAACTTCTTCGCCTCGTGGTGCGTCCCCTGCCGCCGGGAGCTGCCCGCCTTCCAGGCGGTGGCCGACCGGGCCGGCGACCGGGTGGCGTTCCTCGGCATCGACCACCAGGACGACCGCAAGGGCGGCCTCGACCTCCTGGCCGACACCGGCGTGCGCTTCCCGTCGGGCTACGACCCCGAGGGCAAGGTGGCGCGCGCCTACGGGCTGCTGGGCATGCCCAGCACGCTGTTCGTGAGCCCCGACGGCGTGCTGCTCGAGGCCCACACCGGCGAGATGAGCGAGGCCCAGCTGGTGCGGGCCGTCGAGCGCCACTTCGGCATCGCCGTCTGAGCACCGTTCCAGGCAGCAGGCGTCGGATACCGACGCCTGCTGCCTGGAACCACATCGGGGCCGAGCTCTAGGACACCCCGGCGGGCTTGGGCTCCTCCGCCCTGGTGCGGCGCGCCGCTTGGTCGCCCGAACCGCCCCGGGCGGCGGAGGCCACCACCAGCAGGATGAGGCCCACGGCCAGGAGGCCGACGACGCCGGCGGCAATCATCTTCGCCGCCTTGGAGGCGCCGCCCCCGATGGCCGAGAACTGGGCGTTGGCTACGAAGATGTCCTGCAGGCCGCCGCCCACGGCCAGGTTGTCGGCCACCGACAGGTCGGAGTGGCGCGGGTCGTCCCATGCGATGACGGCGTGCTCCTTGGCCGAAGCCAGGCTGGGCGGCGACGTCATGTCGTAGTTGATGCCCCACACACCGATGCGCCGGTCGATCGACTGGTCGCTGATGCGAACGTTTCTGGCCCAGGTCTCCCCGTTGTCGGTGGAGTAGGTGTAGACGACGTCGTTGGAGCGGATGCCCGGGTCGAAGCGGGTGTCGTAGAAGACGACGTCCACCCGCCCGTTGGGCGCCACCTGGATGTTGGGGTAGTACTGGCCGGCCAGCTCGGCGGGCGGGTCGTCGGTGATGTTGCGGGGCTGCGTCCACGTGGCGCCGCCGTCGGTGGAGCGGATGTAGAAGATGTCGCTGTAGCCGGCGATGTCGGGCTGCTCCTTGTACTCCCACACCGCGTGCAGGGTGCCCTCGGCGCCGCCCTGGGGGCTCCATGCCATCTGGGCGAACGTGCCGTTCTTGTAGTCGAACGGCGCCACCTGCGTCGTCTGCCACGTCTTGCCCTTGTCGGTGGACTTGGACAGGAAGAGGCCGGGCGGAGGACCAGGCGTGATGTTGGCCGCCGTCGACGGCCACAGGGCGTAGACGGTGCCGTTGTTGCCCACGGTGACGACGGGCTGGAACCCGCCGAAGTTCACCGTCTGGTTGGGCTCGGCGGCCCGGGACCCGGCGGGCGGCACGGTGGTGTTGGGCGTGGGCGCGCCGGCGGCCAGAGTGGTCGTGGTGCGGGCGGTCAGGGCCCGGTCGCGCACGGCCTGGTCGCCGAAGATGGTGGCGGGCAGCTGTACGGGTTCGCCCCAGGTGCGGCCCCCGTCGGTGGAGGCGATGACGGTGGTGATGTTGGGGGCGGCGTTGGGGGCGGTGAACCCGGGGAGACGGGTCGTGTAGCCCACGTAGACGCTGTCGGCCGACCCCGTCCTGGTGTCGACCGCGATGCTTCCGATTGGGCGCTGGAACTCCTGCTGCTCGCCGGTCTTGCCCCGGTTGTTGCGGGCCACCTCGGTGGTCCAGGAGTCACCCAGGTCGCTGGAGCGGGCCACCAGGATGCTGGAGTTGCCCCGGGTGCCGGCGTCGTTCTCGTCCCAGCCCGGGAAGGCGTAGTAGAGAGTCGAGTCTCGCCCGAAGGCGATCTGGCCCTGGAACGCCCCCCGGTTGTTGGTGAGGCAGAACGGGAAGGTCGACGGCGCCGGGCTGGCCTCGGGCCGCTGCCACGTCTGGCCCCCGTCCTTGGAGCGCATGAACGTGCACGACTTGGTGCGCATCTCGGTGACCCCGGCGGCCACGTGCATCGGGTTGGCCGGGTCGACGGCCAGCGCCGGGGCCAGGTAGAGCCGGCCCGGGTTGAGGTCGTCCTTGGTCATCTGGACGGGCTGGGTGAGGCGCAACGGCTCGGCGGCGAATGCCGCCCCCTGCGCCAGGATGAAGAGACCGGTCACCGCGACGAGCGCACGCCGGCCTTTTGACCTTCGGTTCACAGAACCCCCCTGCCGATTCGGCGAATGTTGCAGCCGACTCCTCGCCCTGCCGGCCCGGCAATTCTCGCCCCGGGCCGCTTGCTCCTCAATAGATGTGCCGAGCATCTATATGCGATGTAGGGAAGCAGCCTCCCACCGTCCCGAGTGCCCGGGGACGACGGTGAACAGGGCGTCGGCCCCCACCGGGATCGAGCGGGAGCCGCCGGCGATGGCCGTGCAGTGGAACGGGTAGCGCACTCCCTCCGGGGTCCTGATCACGCCCAGGCCCCGCCCCTCGTCGAACTCCTCGACGGTCCCCCTGGTGACCGTTGGCGTCGTCATCGGCGCCGACTGTAGGGGCCGTCCCAGGCGGCCACGAGCAGGGGCGACGGCAGGGCAGAAGGGTCGGCGAGGCGGAGGAGGGTGGCGGCCACCCCGGCCAGGCCCAGCAGCAGGCCCGGGGTCTCGCCCCCGCCCGGCACGCCACAGGGCACCGGAGCGGGTTGTGCGTTCGGGCCACGCAGGTCGGGTTGTGCGTTCGGGCCACGCAGGCCGGGTTGTGCGTTCGGGCCACGCAGGCCGGCGGCGGCGAGGGCGAGGTCGGCCAGGCGGCGGGCCACGGCCAGGTGCTCGGGGTCGCCCGTCACCTCGGCGGCCACGAGGTGCAGCTCGATGACCGACCCGGCGCCGTGGCACAGGCTGAGGTCGGCCGGCTCGCCGGCGGCCCGGAAGGCGGAGGCGGTGGCGGTGTCCACGGCGGCGGCCGCCTCGGCCAGGGCCAGCGAGTCGCCGGTCAGGGTCCACGCCCGCAGGCGGGCCAGGCCGATCCCGGGGGCGCCGTGGCACCAGTACGGCGGGTAGGGCGGGCGCTGGCCCAGGTGCAGGCGGCTCCAATCCAGCTCCCGCAGGTCGGGCCAGCCCCCCGCCTCCCGGTCGAACCAGGCCCGCTCGTAGGCGAACGCCCCCATGCCCGCCTCCGCGAACCGCTCCTCGCC
>DATLGZ010000458.1:0-1525 GCA_035540235.1 Acidimicrobiales bacterium
GGTCATGTCCACGTTCGTGGTGTATGACGACCACCACAGCAACCGCTTATTGATGTTCTACACCGCGGCGTCGAGCTGCGCTGGCCTCACCTCCTCCGGTCCGACCTTTTCGCCTTCGATGGCCCGCAGGCGGGCACGGGCGAGGGACTCGGGGCTCATGTAGCGACGCACGACCGCCCACTCGTCGTGCTGCTCGGCGAGCACGGCGCCGACGAGTCGGATGACGGCGGGGCGGTTGGGGAAGATGCCCACGACGTCGGTGCGGCGACGGATCTCCTTGTTGAGCCGCTCCTGGGGGTTGTTCGACCAGATCTGGCGCCAGTGCTCGGCGGGGAAGGCGGCGAAGGCCAAGATGTCGGGCCCGGCGTCGACGAGCAGGGCGGTGGCCTCCCCGAAGCGTTCGCCCAGCTGCTCCACCACCCGGGCGTGCTGGGCCCAGACCTGGGTGGCGTCAGGCTGCTCGAAGATGGTGCGCACCAGGGTGGCCACCATGCCCTGGGCCGAGCGGGGCACCCGGGTCAATAGGTTCCTGAGGAAGTGCACCCGGCAGCGCTGCCACGAGGAGCCGGGAAGCACGGCCTCCACCGCCGCCTTGAGGCCCTTGTGGTCGTCGGAGACCACCAGCTGCACCCCGGCCAGCCCCCGGGCCACCAACGAGCGCAGGAAGGCCGTCCAGCCCGCCCCGTCCTCGGTGGTGACCACGTCGAAGCCCAGGATCTCCCGCTGGCCGGCGGCGTTGACCCCGGTGGCCACCACCACGGCCACGTTGACGATGCGCCCGCCCTCGCGCACCCGCTGGGTCAAGGCGTCGAGCCACACGTAGGCGTAGGGCCCGCCGTCGAGGGGGCGGTGGCGGAAGGCCTCCACCACCTCGTCGAGGGCCTTGGCCATCTCCGAGACCTGGGAGCGGGAGATGCCCTGCATGCCCAGGGCCCGCACCACGTCGTCCACCGCCCGGGTGGAGACCCCCTCCACGTAGCAGGCGCACACCACCTGCACCAGGGCCCGCTCGGCCCGCCGCCGGGGCTCGAGGAGCCACTCGGGGAAGTAGCTGCCCCGCCGCAGCTTGGGGATGGCGAGGTCGATCGTGCCCGCCCGGGTGTCGAAGGGGCGCCGGCGGTAGCCGTTGCGGCTGTTGGTGCGCCCCTCGTTCCGCTCCCCGTAGCCCGCCCCGCACATCGCTGACGCCTCGGCCGACATGAGCTCCTCGGCGAAGACTCGGATCATCTCCCGCAGCACGTCGCTGCCCCCCTCGCCCTCCAGGTGCTTGCGCAGGAACGCCAGGGCGTCCATCGTGGTCTTGGCCACCGCATCTTCCTCCCAGTTCGTCTTCGTGGACTTGCTGTCGAGGTTGCTGCGGTGGTCGTCGCGAGTGGGGGACCCTCCCCGCCACCGGCGCACGCGCCAGCCCTACGGGGATCGCCCCCTGAAGGGATGATCTCCTGTCGGAGGTCATCCCTT
Source organism: Acidimicrobiales bacterium (assembly GCA_035540235.1). Lineage (GTDB taxonomy): Bacteria > Actinomycetota > Acidimicrobiia > Acidimicrobiales > AC-14 > JBFMCT01. The sequence continues at coordinate 1,462 of DATLGZ010000458.1, forward strand.
CGGGGACTCACCCCTTCGGGCTGGCGCAGAGGGACCTTCGTACACCACTCCCGTGGACGTGAAC
>DATLGZ010000459.1:0-9909 GCA_035540235.1 Acidimicrobiales bacterium
CCCCCAACCGGTCAGCGCCCGTGACCCCGGGCCGGGGCGGGCGGCGGCGTCCTCGCTGGCCTGGTCGGGAGGCGGCGGCGGCGGTTCCACGGGGTCGCCGAAATCGACAGGGCCGCGGCGGGCGAGGTAGACGACGGCGGCGACGCCCGCCACCGCCACGAGCCACCCGAGTATGTCGGCGAAGGTGTAGCCGAAGCGCATCTCGACGGTGGTGTCGGTGGGGATGACCACCATGAGGTTGGGCGTTACCCGGTATGGGCCTTCGCCTCCCGACACCTTCCAGTTGGGGAAGTAGGAGACCTTGACGAGCACGGGCGAGCCCGGGCGGTCGACGTCGAAGGAGAGCCAGTCGTCCCCCGAGCGGATGTTGGTGACGCCCGTGCCGGGCGTGGGCTTGCGGGCGGGGACGTCGACGGCGACGCCCGAGCCGATGGTGCGGGCGCTCGACGGCGACTCACGCATGGCGACCCGCTGCCACTCGTCGGGGCCGTCGGCGGCGAGCGGCACGTCGTGGGCGTTCGGGTCCATGAACCAGTTGACGGAGAAGTCGAGCCAGGGACGCTCGCCCCGCTGGCTGTAGCCGGTGACCACCGCCGGCTCGAAGGCGAGGGGCGTGACGAGCTCGGCGCCCGCCACCTCGTAGACGCGCCACGTGCGCGGCCCCTGGGACGTGTTGAAGGTGCCGGTGGTGGCGACCAGGCGGAGGTCGGGGTGCTGGTTGGCCAGGGCCACCGTCTCGTCGGAGAAGGCCATGTAGTAGCGGGCGCCGAGCATCTGGAGGTGCTGGACGCCGGCGTCGAGGTCGAGGCCGCGGTAGGGGAGGTCGCGCTGGGGGTTGGACGGCGCCTTCGACAGCTGGCCCGCGCTCAGGAAGTGGTACGGCACGGTGGCCGACGACTCGAAGTAGAGGCCCTCCATCGAGCCGATGCACCCGTCGGTCCAGTACGGAAGGAGCATGAGCGCCATGGGCGTGCCGAAGCGGTCGAGGTTGGACTCGTACTCCCAGTGCGCCCGCCCGCAGCCGTTGCTGTTGCCCACCTCCCGCATGGTCTTGATCACCGCGTCGTACTCGGGGAAGGCCTCCTTGCGTTCGTAGCCGGAGTAGTTCCACCGGGCCCAGGCGGGGATGAAGCTGGTGTCGTTGGTCCGCGGCGCCGGCAGCCAGTCGGGCACGGCGCCGAGCGGGAGCCCGACGGCCACCCACACCGCCAGCCCCGCCACCACCGGCGTCACCCGCAGCAGCGGGACGGAGGGAGCCTGAGGGTTGCGGGCGAACATCTGGGCGATGGCGATGCACGCCTCGGCCACCGCCACCGCGGCCAGGAAGTAGAGGCACAGGTACCAGAAGGGCAGGACGCGGGCGTTCCAGAGGCGGGCCTGGGGGGCCATCACGAACACGGCGGCCGAGATGGTGGCCATGGCCAGCAGGAACAGCCCCGTCTTGCGGCGGAACATGACCGAGACGGCCGCCCCCGCCAGGGCCAGCATCAGGACCAGCCGGAGGCTGTTGGGGTTGTCCCACCGGAACAGGTTGGCGCCGTAGTCGGTGAGCTTCTCCCAGCCCATGTCGTTGATGTAGGGCAGGCCGAAGAAGAAGGGGATCGACCAGAAGGCGGCCAGGGCGGCCCCCACCGCGAAGATCGTCCCCACGAACCTCACCCGGGCCTTCCCGGGACGAAGCAGGAGCAGAACCATGGCCCCGACCACCGCGAAGATCGTCGGGAGGAGGTGGCTGAGCCCGGTCAGGGCGAGCAGCACGGCGGCGATGGCCCGGTGGCGGCCGGTGTCGAGCCCCCGGCCCACGTAGCCGAGGAACACCAGGGCCAGGCACAGGCTGATGGCGAAGGAGAACTCGCCGGCCAGGGTGGAGGCGATGTTGCCGCCGTAGATCGTGAAGTAGCGGTCGAACAGGAAGGGCACGGCCGCCACCGCCAGCAGGGCCGGCCCGGGGAACCGCATGCCCATCAGCCGCCCGAAGGCCCACGCCGCCACCGGCAGCCCGACCAGGCCGAGGATGGTGACGAGCTTGAAGGCCACCCCGTACGGGAGCACCACGTCGAGGAGGACGATCACCAGCGACGGGAGCGGGAAGTAGAAGAAGAAGGCGGGGAAGCCGGCATACCAGTCGGCCCCCCACCCGGTGATGCGCAGGTTGGGGAGCAGGTGGTCCCGCATGTAGGCGGGGCCCCACACGTGGGCCCCCATGTCGCCCCCCGCCGGCGTGGTGTTGGCGAAGATGAGGCTGGGGTTGAGCTGGCTGAAGACGAACACGACCGCGGCGCTGACCACGCCGAAGGTGATCATCTGCTCGGGCGACGGCTTCCGCCGCCCCATCATCACCGGCGGGCGGCGAGCGGGCGGCGAGTCGCCGGAGGCCGGCTCACCCGGCCGCGGGGGCGGGGAGGACGGCGCGGGGCGAGGGTGCCGGAGCTGGCGCACCCCCACATGTTGGCACCCGGCGGCGGGTGCCTCGGGTCACCGGGCCGGCTGCGCCGGCGTCAGGCGGCGGCGACCGTCGAGAGGACCCGGTCGAGGGCGACGGGCTCGCCGTCGCGGTCCCACCAGCGGGACTCACAGGTGGGGCACGAGTGCATCGTGAAACGGCTCCCCGCGATGGTCGCGGCGATCTCGAGCACTGCGCCGGTACGGCAGTTGGGGCACGTCATGACCCCTCCTTCCCTCAACCCTCCTACAGGCATCAAGGGTATCGGCACCACCGGCCTACTACTTGAGCGCTGGATCACCGCTTTCACCCGGTGAGCGACTGCTCACCCGTGTCACCCCGTGAGCACGTGGACGAGGGTCCAGGCGTTGAACACGGCGTGGGCCACGATGGCGGGGCCGAGGCGGCCGGTCTTGACCACCAGCACCGCGAACAGCGCCGCCAGCACCGCCAGGCTGGTCATCACCAGGGCCAGCGCCTCGCCGGGAAGGTCCTGGGGGTGGGCCAGGCCGAAGAGCACCGACGAGCCCACCACCGCCGCCACCGTGCCCAGCCGCCGGCTCAGGGCCCGCAGCACCAGCCCCCGGAAGAACAGCTCCTCCACCGCCGGGGCGCCGACGGCGACGAACAGGAACAGGCCCACCACCGCCACCCCCTCGGCCGACTCCACCAGGTCGCGGACCGGCCCCGACACGTCGGGCTCGCCGAGCAGGGGGCGCAGGAGGAGGGCCACCACCGGGACGAGCACGACCTGGGCCCCCACACCGGCGGCGGCCCCCACGGCCAGGTCTACGGGGCGGCCCTCGAGGCCGAAGTCGGCCCGGACGCTGCCCGACCCCTTGCGTCTCGCCGAGTAGACCACCGCCCCCACCAGGCCGGCCCACAGGCCCAGCGAGGCCAGGGCCTGCCCTCCCAGGCCTAGGCCGTCCTCGCCGGGATTGGCGCCCAGCCAGGCGCTGGCGAGCAGGCCGGAGAGCAGGAGGCCGGCGACGAAGCCCAGCACGGCCTCGCCCAGTCCCCAGCGGGGCTGGTCGGCGGCAGAACCCAAGTGGAGGAAGCCTAGTCGCCTCGGGGGCTGCGCCCCCGCCGCACGGCTGCGCCGTGCTCCCCCATCCCCGCCCGGCTCGCTGGCGCTCGCGCGGTCGGAGGCGCTTGCATCGACAACAAGTTGTCGATCCGGCCCAGGCAAGCGCCTAACTGCCTCGGGGGCTGCGCCCCCGGCGCACGGCTGCGCCGTGCTCCCCCATCCCCGCCCGGCTCGCTGGCGCTCGCGCGGCCGGACGGCGCTTGCCATCGACAACAGGTTGTCGATCCGCTGCAGGCAAGCGCCTACTGCCTCGGGGGCTGCGCCCCCGACGCACGGCTGCGCCGTGCTCCCCCATCCCCGCCCGGCTCGCTGGCGCTCGCGCGGTCGGACGCGCTTGCACATCGACAACAAATTGTCGATCGGAGGCGGCAAGCGCCTAGGACGCGGCGCGAGCGGCCGGACCGGCCGTTCGCCGGCGGTCCTCCCCCGCCCACCCCCGGGGCGGCGTGACCCGGTCGGCGTGCATGGTGCAGAGGTCGATCGAGTGCGGCTCACGCGGCCCGATGTCGTCCAACCAGACGGTGCGGGCGGCGTACTGGAACGTGAGGGCGGCGGCGGCAGGCTCCGCGCACCCGGGTCGGCGGCACAGGCGGGCGCGCTCCATCGGCGCCACGGTACCGAAGCGCCGGGCGGGATCGGGGGATGCTGAACCAGGTACCCGGGCGGGGCCGCCTAGCATGGGAGACCATGAGCCGCCAACCCCCGCCCCCCCGGGGTTCGCGGAAGGACCGTTCTGGCGCGCCCCAGCCGCCCGGCGGCACCTCCGGGTGGCCCCGGCCGATCGTCTGGGGCCTGATCACGGTCGCCGTCCTCGTCGTGCTGCTGTCGCCGGTGCTCACCAACGGCACCTCCGAGGAGCTGAGCTACAGCGAGTTCCGCAACCGGGTGGTGGCGGGAGACGTCCGCAGCGTCGAGATCTCCAACGACTCATCGCGCATCGTGGGCGAGTTCAAGGAAGGCGGCGAGCGGTTCACCACCACGGGGCCGGCCACCATCCCCGACGAGGACCTGGCTCTCTTCCGGGAGAAGGGCGTCACCTACGAGTTCAACCCGCCCGCCAACAACCTGCTGGGCACCCTCATCATCTGGATGCTGCCGGTCGGTCTCATCATCGGCTTCTGGATCTGGATGGGCCGGCGCGCCCAGGGGCAGATGGCGGGGCTCATGTCGATCGGGCGCTCGAAGGCCAAGGTGTACGCCACCGAGAAACCCAAGACGACCTTCAACGACGTGGCCGGCTACGCGGGCGTGAAGCAGGAGATCAAGGAGGTCGTCGACTTCCTGAAGTCCCCGGGCAAGTTCAAGGAGATCGGGGCCCGCATCCCCAAGGGCGTCCTGCTGGTCGGGCCGCCCGGCACCGGCAAGACCCTCATCGCCCGGGCGGTGGCGGGCGAGGCGGGCGTGCCGTTCATGTCGATCACCGGGTCCGACTTCATGGAGATGTTCGTCGGGGTGGGGGCGGCCCGGGTGCGCGACCTCTTCCAGACCGCCCGCAAGCAGGCGCCCTGCATCATCTTCGTCGACGAGATCGACTCCATCGGCCGCAAGCGAGGCGCCGGCCTGGGCGGCGGCCACGACGAGCGGGAGCAGACCCTCAACCAGATGCTGTCGGAGATGGACGGCTTCGAGACCACCGAGGGCATCGTGATGATGGCGGCCACCAACCGCCCCGACATCCTCGACCCCGCCCTGCTGCGCCCCGGCCGCTTCGACCGCCAGATCGTCGTGCCCCTGCCCGACCTCGAGGATCGGCTGCCCATCCTCCGGGTCCACTGCAAGGACAAGCGGCTCGGCCCCGACGTCGACCTCACCACTCTCGCCCGGGGCACCCCGGGCATGAGCGGGGCCGACCTGGCCAACCTGGTCAACGAGGCCGCCCTCTTCGCGGTGCGGAGGGGGGCGGAGGAGATCCACATGGAGGACTTCGAGGCGGCCCGCGACCGGGTGCTGATGGGCCAGCGCCGCGAGTCGATGGCGCTCTCCGACCGCGAGAAGGAGATCGTGGCCTACCACGAGGGGGGCCACGCCGTGCTCGCTTACGTGCTCGAGCACGCCGACCCCGTCCACAAGGTGACGATCCTCCCCACCGGCATGGCCCTGGGGGTAACCCAGCAGATGCCCCTCGAGGAGCGCCACATCTACCCCCGCCCCTACATCGAGGACTCCCTGGTCGTCCGCCTGGGCGGGCGGATCGCCGAGGAGCTGGTGTTCGGGAACATCTCCACCGGCGCCAACAACGACCTGGTGGGCTGCACCGAGCTGGCCCGCAAGATGGTCCGGGAGTGGGGCATGAGCGACCGCATCGGCCCCATGGCGTGGGGCTCCCAGGGCATGGTCTTCCTGGGCGAGGACCTGATGCACTCCCGGGACTACAGCGACGACACTGCCCGCGTCATCGACGAGGAGGTCGAGCGCATCCTGCGGGAGCAGGAGGACCGGGCCCGGGCCGTGCTGCGCGAGCACCGCGGCGGCCTCGACCTGGTGGCCCGCAACCTCCTCGAGAAGGAGACCATCGACGGGGACGAGGTGGGATCGCTGGTCGACCAGGCCGCCGGCCACGTCGTCCGCCGCCGGCCCCAACCCCGGCCGCTGGCCTCGGAGGCGGCGGCCATGCAGGACGGGCCCAACGGCGCCAGCCCGGCCCCCGAGGGGTCGGACGACCTCACCCAGGAGATCGCCCGGGGACGCCGGGCCCAGTAACCCCCGCGTTCTGGTCACCGTTGCGGTTGTGGGGACGCCCAAAACGGTGACCGGAACGGCGCGTCGTAGGATGGGACGCCTTGACCGCCTTCACGCCCGACGCCGCCGCCGCCCTGCCCGGGCCCGAGTGGCTGCGCGCCCGCCGGGTGGCGGCCGCCGATCGCTTCGCATCCCAGCCCCTGCCCACCGAGGCGGAGGAGATCTGGCGCTACAGCCGGATCTCCGAGCTCGACCTGGGCGCGTTCGCCCCGCCCGCCCCCACGCCGGCCGACGGCGACGGGGTGGCCGGCGTGCCCGAGGCGCTCAAGGCCGTGCTCGACGCGACCGGGCCAGTGGCGGGCGTGGTGGTGGTGCGCAACGGCCGGGTGACGCAGACCGTGGTGGCGCCGCCCTGGGCCGAGCGCGGCCTGGTGCTGGGCGACGTGGCCGCCGCCGCCGACGGAGACGACCTGCTGGGGGCGGTGGCTCCCGCCTCCACCGACGCCTTCACCGAGCTCAACGCCGCCTTCCTGCCCGGAGGGGCGATGGTGCAGGTGCCGGCGGGGTTGGCGGTGGACGAGCCCGTGCTGGTCCTGCACTGGTTCGACGGCGACGGCACCGCCGCCTTCCCCCGGACGGTCGTGCAGGCCGGTCCCGACAGCGAGGTCACGGTGGTCGAGCACCAGGGGTCGACCGACGTGCGGCTGTTCGTCGACCCCGTCGTCGAGCTCGACGTGGCCGACGCCGCCCGGGTGCGCTACCTAAACGTCCAGGACCTCGGTCCCCGCGTGTGGCAGGTGGGCTACCAGGCGAGCCGGGTGGGGCGGGACGCCACCCTCACGTCGGCCGTGGTCGCCATCGGCGGCGACTACGCCCGGGTACGCACCGACTCGACCATCACCGGCAAGGGGGGCACGAGCTACCTCAACGCCGTCTACTTCGCCGACGGCGACCGCATGCACGACTTCCGCACCCTCCAGGACCACGCCGCCCCGTCGTCGACCAGCGACCTGCTGTTCAAGGGGGCGGTGCAGGACCGCGGCCGGTCGGTGTACTCGGGGCTCATCCGGGTGCGCAAGGAAGCGCCCGGCACCAACGCATTCCAGACCAACCGCAACCTGGTGCTGTCCGAGGGGGCGAGCGCCGAGTCGGTGCCCAACCTGGAGATCGAGACCAACGACGTGAAGTGCAGCCACGCCTCCGCCGTCGGCCCCATCGACGAGGACCAGCTGTACTACCTGGAGAGCCGGGGCATCACTCCCGAGGCGGCCGAGCGGCTCATCGTGCTCGGCTTCTTCGGCGACGTGCTCGACCGGCTCCCGCTGGCGGCCCTGGTGGCGTCCATCCGCGCCGCCGTGGCCGACCGGCTCACGGGCCAGGGAGCGCTCTCCTCGTGAGCGGCGAGCGCCAGCGGCTGTGCGGGGTGGACGAGCTCAAGCCGGGCGCCGCCCGCCGCTTCGACGTCGATGAGCACCGCATCGCCCTGGTCCGCATCGGCGACGACTTCTACGCGCTGGGCGACCGCTGCAGCCACGCCGACTACTCGCTGTCGGAGGGCGACGTGTGGGAGGACGAGCGGGAGATCGAGTGCCCCAAGCACGGCAGCACCTTCTCCCTGGAGACGGGCAAGCCCCAGACCCTCCCCGCCACCCGGCCTGTGCCCGTCTACCGCGTGGTGGTGGACGGGACCGACGTGCTGGTGGAGCTGCCGTGACGTCGACGCTGGCCATATCGGGGCTGGTCGCGGGAGTGGACGGCCAGGAGATCCTGAGGGGCATCGATCTGAAGGTCTCGAGCGGCGAGGTGCACGCCGTCATGGGGCCCAACGGCTCGGGCAAGTCGACGCTGGCGCACGTGGTGATGGGCCGCCCCGGCTACACCGTGACCGCCGGCAGCATCACGCTCGACGGGGTCGAGCTTCTCGGCATGGCCCCGTGGCAGCGAGCCCACGCCGGCCTGTTCCTGGCCATGCAGTACCCCACCGAGGTGCCGGGAGTACCTCTGGAGGAGGCGCTGGCCGAGGCGCTGCGGGCGTCGGGGCGGGACGCTTCCGACGTGGGCCGCCTCCTCGCCGCCGAGGCGGAGCGGGTGGGCATGAGCACCGCCCTGCTCACCCGGTCCCTCAACGTCGAGTTCTCGGGGGGCGAGAAGAAGCGGAACGAGGTGCTGCAGATGGCGGTCCTGCAGCCCCGGATCGCGGTGCTCGACGAGATCGACTCCGGGCTCGACGTGGACGCTCTGCGGGCCGTCAGCCGCCGGGTCCAGCAGCTCACGGAGGAGGCGGGGATCGGCGTCCTCGTCATCACCCACTACAGCCGCCTCCTCACCGAGCTGGTCCCCGACCGGGTGTCGGTGCTGCGCAAGGGCCGCATGGTCGCCACCGGCGGGCCCGAGCTGGCCGACGAGCTGGAGGCCACCGGCTACGCCGGCTACGAGGACGGCCCGGGACCGGGCGCCGACCCCCCCTCGCCCACCGCCCTCTGAGGTCGCCGGTTCCCAGGCGGAGCGAGCGGGAAGAACCTACTCCGACCTTTCGTCCGCGGCCGGAGAGGTGCCCAATGAACGTGCAGATCCGCGATGCCGCCCGCCTGGACGTCCCGGGCTTCTTCCACCCCGCCGTCGTGACCGGCGGCGACGTCCCGACCCTGCAGCTGCTGGTCGATGGCGCGTGGCGCCCGGCGACCGGTGGCGCCACCTTCGAGGTCCGCTCGCCGATCGACGGGGGCGTCATCGCCCGGGCCGCCAAGGCGGGCGCCTCCGACGTGGAGGCGGCCGTCGCCGCCGCCCGCCACAGCCGGGAGGTGTTCAGAGCCCTGCCCGCCGCCGAGCGCCTCGAGATCTGCGGGCGAGGCGCCGAGCTCATGGCTGAGCACTCCGGGGCGTTCGTCGACGCCATCGTGGCCGACCTGGGCAAGACCCCGGAGCAGGCCGCTTCCGAGGTGAAGGCCACCATCGAGCGGCTGAGCCTGGTCAGGGAGGAGGTCAGGAAGATCTTCGGGGAGTACCTCCCCGGCGACTGGATGAGCGACACGGTGGGCAAGGCCGCCATCGTCCTGCGAGAGCCGGTGGGCACGGTGGCCGCCTTCGGGCCCTTCAACTACCCGCTGTTCCTGGCCGCCTCCAAGGTCATCCCCGCCCTGGCCGCCGGCAACACCGTGGTGGCCAAGGCGCCCTCGGAGGCGCCGGTGGCGCTGGCCATGTTCGCCCGGGTGCTGGAGGAGGCGGGTCTGCCTCCCGGCGTGCTCAACGTCGTCACCGGCGCGGGGAGCGAGATCGGCGAGCTGCTCGCCTCCCACCACGACGTCTCGATGGTGTCGTTCACCGGTTCCACGGCGGCAGGGCGGGCGATCGCGGCGCAGGCCGGTCCCAAGCCGCTGCACCTGGAGCTGGGCGGCAACGCGGCCGCCATCGTCCTGGCCGACAGCGACCTGGCCCTGGCCGTCGAGAAGTGCGCGCAGGGCGCGTTCAAGAACGCGGGCCAGCGCTGTGACGCCATCGGCCGCGTCCTCGTCGAGGAGGCGGTCTACGACGAGGTGGTGGAGCGCACGGTCAAGGAGGCCGGCGGGTGGCCGGCGGGCGACCCCCGGGCCGAGGGCACCAAGGTGGGGCCGCTGGTCAGCGAGCGGGCCGCCGCCCGGGTCGGCCAGCTCGTCGGCTCGGCGGTGGAGGCGGGAGCCCGCAAGGTAGCGGGGGGCGGGGT
>DATLGZ010000460.1:0-9400 GCA_035540235.1 Acidimicrobiales bacterium
GCTGGGTGGGTGGGCGCGACGAGCGCTCAACAAGGCCTTCCCCGACCACTGGTCGTTCCTGCTGGGCGAGATCGCCATGTACTGCTTCGCCGTCCTGGTCGCCACCGGCGTGTTCCTCACGCTGTTCTTCCAGCCCAGCGCCGAGGCGGTGGTCTACTCCGGCAGCTACGAGCCCCTGCAGGGTGTGGAGGTCACCCAGGCCTACGCGTCGGTCCTCGACATCAGCTTCGACGTCCGGGCCGGCCTCCTCGTGCGCCAGGTCCACCACTGGGCCGCCCTCGTCTTCGTGGCCGCCATCGTGCTGCACCTGCTGCGGGTCTTCTTCACCGGTGCGTTCCGCCGGCCCCGAGAGATCAACTGGATGGTCGGGGTCACCATGCTGCTGCTGGCCATGTTCTCCGGCTACACCGGCTACAGCCTCCCGAGCGACCTCCTCTCGGGGGCGGCGCTGCGCATCGGCACCGCCGTGCTGCAGTCGATCCCCTTCATCGGCACGTGGTCGCTCTTCCTGCTCCTCGGCGGGGAGTTCCCCTCACCGCAGATGATCCCCCGGCTGTTCACGTTCCACGTCCTCCTCCTCCCCGTCGCCATCGGCGGGTTGCTGGGGGTGCACATGGCCATCCTCTGGCACCAGAAGCACACCCAGTTCCCGGGCGGCCCGCGCACCGACAAGAACGTCGTCGGCCCCCCTCTGTGGCCGGCGTACATGGCCCGATCGGCCGGCCTCTTCTGCGCGGTGGCGGCGGTGGTCATCGGGTTGGGCGCCCTCTTCCAGATCAACCCGGTGTGGCTGTACGGGCCCTTCAACCCCAGCACCACCACCGCGCCGGCCCAGCCGGACTGGTACTGGGGCTGGATGGACGGAGCCCTGCGCACCTTCCCCAACTGGGAGTTCCGGGGGCTGGGGCGCATGATCGCCAATCCCTTCTTCCCCGGCGTGCTCCTCCCTGCCCTCACCTTCCTGGGGCTCTACGCCTGGCCCTTCCTCGAAGCCCGCCTCACGGGGGACCGGTCGGAGCACCAGCTCCTCGACCGCCCCCGCGACCACCCGGTGCGCTCGGGCATAGGCGCGGGCGTGGTGGCCTTCTACACCCTGCTCACCGTGGCCGGGGTCAACGACACCATCGCCCGGCTGCTCGACCAGCCGGTCTTCCGGGTCACGGGAGCGCTGCGGGTGGCCATCCTCGTCGTCCCGGTGCTGATCGGCCTGCTCACGTGGCGGGCCCTGGCCGCGGTCAAGGATGCGCCGCCGTCGCCGGCAGCGACGGTGGAGCGAGGGGGCGGGTGAGGAGGTGACGCCGGGCGCCTTCGCGGCTGTGGTCCTCGCCATCCTCGGCACGGTGGCCGGCGGTGCCACCCTGGGCGGCACGGTGGCCGCCCAGGCGCCGACCCCGCCGGGCGGGGTCTCCGCCCAGGCGCCGACCCCGCCCTTGCCCCAGGGGCAGGGAGGGGAGCTCTACCTTCGCGACTGCGCCTGGTGCCACGGCGCCAACCTCGAGGGGACGTCGCGAGGCCCGACCCTGGTGGGCACGGGGGAGGCCTCCAACCGGTTCTACCTGACCACCGGCCGCATGCCGATCGCCGACCCCAACGAGCTGATCCGCCGCCGGCCCTCCGTGTACTCGGGGGCGGAGATCGACGCCATCGTCGGCTACGTGGCCGCCCTCGGAGGCGGCCCCGCCAGCCCCGCCGTAGACCCGGCGGCCGGCGATCTGGGCCCGGGGGGGGAGTTGTACCGTCTGCACTGCGGGCAGTGCCACGGTGCGACCGGCGCCGGCTTCCCCCTCCTCAGCGGCCGCTCCTCACCCGCGGTGTGGAACTCCACCGCCGTCGAGGTGGCCCAGGCCATCCGGGTGGGGCCAGGGGGGATGCCGGTCTTCTCACCCGAGACGCTCACCGACCAGGAGGTCAACGCCATCGTGCGCTACGTCTTGTACCTGCAGGACCCCGACGACCGGGGGGGCTTCCACCTCTTCCGGGTCGGCCCCCTCACCGAAGGGATCGTGGCCTGGCTGGTCGGCATCGTGCTCCTGCTGTTCGCCGCCCGCCTGCTCGGGGAGGACGAGTGACGCCCCCGCCCGACACCGCTCGCCGGGCCAGCCGCTGGGCCTCGGTGGCGCTGGTGGTGACGATCGTCTGTGGAGTGGGGTTCGCGGTGACGTTCTGGCGGGACGGTCCCGTGCGCGTCCAGGGCCTGTTCCTGGCCGGGGCCTTCGCCGGCCTGGCCACCGCCCTGGGCGTGCTCGGCCAGCGGCTCCTCCCCGCCGAGCCGGTGGTGGAGGAGTGGTCGCCCACCGCCACCGAGACCAGGGAGCGAGAGGCGTTGATCGCCGACCTGAAGGAGCGGGGCATGCCGATCCAGCGCCGCTCGCTGCTGGTGGCGCTCCTGGGCGGGGCGGCGGCGGTGGTCGGCGGCGTCCTGCTCCTGCCCATCCGCGCCCTGGGGCCCCGCCCCGGCCGGTCCCTCTTCCACACCGAGTGGGTGCCGGGGGCGCGGCTGGTCACCGAGCGGGGCCAGCCGGTCCGGGCCGACGACCTGGCCGTCGGCGGCTTCCTGACGGCGTGGCCCGAGAACGCACCCGGCGCGGCCGACTCGCACATCGTGCTCATCCGCACCCGCCCGGGCGACCTCCGCCTAGCGCCGGGACGGGAGGACTGGGCCCCCGACGGCTACGTCGCCTACTCCAAGACCTGCACCCACGCCGGCTGCCCGGTGGGCCTCTACGACCAGCGCACCCAGCGCCTGTTCTGCCCTTGCGAGCAGGCGGTCTTCGACATCACCGATGGCGCCCGCCCGATCGCGGGGCCGGCGCCCCGCCCGCTGCCCCAGCTCCCCCTCTTCGTGGACGGGGAGGGGTTCCTCCGGGCCCGCCGCGACTTCGACGAGCCGGTGGGGCCGGGGTTCTGGGAGCGGGGCGGTTGAGGCACCGGGCCGCCCGCCTGGCGGCGGTGACCGCCGCCCTCGCCGGCCTGGCGGCGTGCGGCGACGGATCGGCGCTCGCCCCCAAGGGGCCTGACGCCCGGGAGATCGCCGGGTTGTGGTGGCTCATGTTCTGGCTGGGCCTGGCCGTGTACGTGTTCGTCGTCGCCCTCCTCTTCGTGGTGCTGCGCAAACGGGGGAAGGTGGACGAGCCCGTGCCGGCCACACCTCGGGAGGGCAGGGGCCTGATCTGGGGCGCGGGCGTGGGGATGACCACGGTGATCATCGTGGTGCTCGTCCTCGTCAGCTACGTGGTGGGGGGGCGCATATACGACCGCCGCGGCACCGGGGGCCTGCGCGTGGAGGTGGTGGGCTACAAGTTCTGGTGGGAGGTGCGCTACCTCGACCGTCCCGGCGCCATCACCGCCAACGAGATCCACATCCCCACCGGGCGGCCGGTCGACCTGGTGCTCACGAGCCGGGACGTGATCCACAGCTTCTGGGTGCCGGAGCTGGCCGGCAAGCTCGACCTGGTGCCCGGCGTGCGCCACGTCCTCAGCATCCAGGCCGACCGGCCCGGGGAGTTCAGGGGCGCGTGCGCCGAGTACTGCGGGGTGCAGCACGCCAACATGCTGCTGCTGGTCGTGGCCCAGCCGCCCGACGAGTTCGAGGCCTGGCTCGACCGCCAGGCCCAGCCCCGCCAGGCGCCGGCCGACCCGCTGGCCCAGCGGGGCGAGGAGGTCTTCCTGCGCACCCCGTGCGGGGCGTGCCACCGCGTGCGGGGCACGCCCGCCGACGCCGACGTGGGCCCCGACCTCACCCACTTCGCCACCCGCCGCACCCTGGGGGCAGGGGTGCGCCCCAACACCCGCGGCCACCTCGGCGGCTGGCTCAGCGATCCCCAGGCCATCAAGCCCGGGAACCTGATGCCTCCCACCAAGCTGGCGCCCGACGAGCTGCTGGCGCTGCTCGCCTACATGGAGTCGCTGACGTGACCACCACCGAGGACGCCCGCCCCGACGCGGCTCGCGCCCGCCTGGTGGAGGCGTGGTCGACGAAGCCCGGCTTCATCAACTGGCTCTCGAACGTCAACCACAAGGCCATCGGCTTCCGGTTCATCATCACGTCGTTCATCTTCCTGCTGATCGGCGGCGTGCAGGCGCTGCTCATGCGCACCCAGCTCATGGGCCCCGACCTCGACGTGCTCGGCCCCGACGCCTACAACGAAGCCTTCACGCTCCACGGCACGACGATGATGTTCCTCTTCGCGGTGCCGATGCTCGAAGGGCTGGGGATGTACCTGGTGCCGCTGATGATCGGCACCCGCGACCTCCCGTTCCCACGCCTCAACGCCTTCGGCTACTGGCTCTACCTGTTCGCCGGCATCTTCCTCTACTGGAGCCTGTTCACCGGTTCCGTCCCCGACGGGGGGTGGTTCAACTACCCGCCCCTGGCCGGTCCCGAGTTCCGCCCCGACAGCAGCATCGACTTCTGGCTGCTGGGGGTGACGATGACCGAGGTCGTGGGGATCGTGGGCGCCCTCGAGCTGGTCGTGTGCATCGCCCGCCACCGCGCCCCGGGCATGACGCTGTCCCGCATCCCTGTCTTCGCCTGGGGCGTGCTCGTCAGCTCCGTGATGATCCTGTTCGCCTTCCCGCCGCTGGTCGCCGGGAGCCTCATGCTGGAGCTCGACCGCAAGATCGGCACCCACTTCTACAATCCGGCGGCGGGAGGGGACCCGATCCTGTGGCAGCACCTGTTCTGGATCTTCGGCCACCCCGAGGTCTACATCATGCTGATCCCGGCCGTGGCCCTGATCGCCAGCATGCTGCCCGCCGTCACCCGGCGGGGCATCGTGGCCTACCCGCTCGTGGTCGTGTCCCTCGTCGCCATCGGCTTCATCAGCTTCGGCCTGTGGGTGCACCACATGTTCGCGGCCGGCCTCCCCGCACTGGCCATGGCCTTCTTCACGGCCGCCAGCATGGCGATCGCCATACCCAGCGGCGTGCAGATCTTCTCGCTGATCGCCACCATGTGGCGGGGCAAGCTCGTGTGGAACACGGTGCTGCTCTACGTCGTCGGGTTCGTGCTCGTGTTCGTCCTGGGCGGGATCACCGGCGTGATGGTGGCGTCGGTCGCCTTCGACTGGCAGGTCCACGACACGTTCTTCGTGGTCGCCCACTTCCACTACGTGCTCATCGGCGGAGTGGTGCTGCCGATCCTGGGGGCGCTCCACTACTGGTTCCCGAAGCTGACGGGGCGCCTCCTCGACGAGCGGCTGGGCAAGATCGCCTTCTGGCTGATCTTCGGGGGTATGAACCTGACGTTCTTCCCCCAGCACATCCTCGGGTTCCTCGGCATGCCGCGACGCGTCTACACCTTCCAGTCCGGGCTCGGGTGGGACTTCTACAACCTCCTGTCCACCCTCGGGGCCTACGCCACCGCCGCCGGCTTCCTTGTGTACAGCGCCAACATGGCCATCAACTGGTCGCGGGGCCGGCCGGCGGGGGACAACCCGTGGGATGCCCCCACCCTGGAGTGGGCCACCGCATCGCCGCCTCCCGCTTACAACTTCGCCGCCATACCCACCGTGGACAGCCTGTACCCCCTGTGGGAGCCGAAGGAGGCCTCGCCCCACGGCCAGGCCGGCCTGCTCGACGACGTCGAGGGACAGCGCCGGGAGATCGTGGGCTCGACGATCCTCGACGCCGAGGCCATCGAGATCCTCGAGCTGCCCGGGAACACGCTGTGGCCGCTGGTGGCGGCGTCGGCGATCGTGCTCTTCCTCTTCGGCGTGATGATCGACTCGATGATCGTGGGGGCCGTCGGGTTGGCCACCGTGGTCGGCTCGCTCCTGGGCTGGCTCTGGACCGGCCCGGAATGGAGGCACGAGTGAGTGTGCACGTGGACGCCGCCCTCCTGCGGCGGGCCCGTGCCGGCGAGCCGCGGCGCCGCCCGCCGGTGTGGCTGGGGCTCGTGCTGGGGCTGGCCGCCGTCGCCGCCGTGCTCGGGTCGCTCGTCTTCTCCTACTTCATGCTGATGTTCCACGGCTCGGAGTGGCCCCCTGCGGGCATCGCGCCTCCACCCCTGGCCGCCCCGGCGGCGGGCCTGGCCGTCCTGGTGGCCAGCGCCGTGCCCACCGTGCTGGCCGGGCGGGCCATCGCCGCCGGCCGCCAGCTCCAGCTGCGCGCCGGCTTGGCGGTGACCGCCCTCCTGGGCCTGGCCGTGCTCGGGATGCAGGCCCGGGGCTACGCCCGGCTCGGCTTCACCCACGACGTGAACGCCTACACGTCGGTGTTCGTCGTGCTCTCCGCCTTCCACACCATCAGCCTCGTCACCGCGCTGGTGTTCAACGTGGCGACCCAGGTGCGGGCCTGGCTCGGGCACTTCCGGGCCGAGCACCACGAGGGCGTCCGGATCGCGGCCCTGTGGTGGTACTGGGCCGTCGTCTCGGGGGTGGTGCTGTTCGCCACCCTGTTCCTCGGGCCTCTCATCGACATCGGTGTGCACGAGTGAGCGAGGTCGCCGAGCGGAAGGCGGGCGTTCTCCGGGGAGGCGTGCCCCGGCCCGTAATCGAGAGCGCCCTCCTCTGGTACGGCATCCTCGGCGCGCCGGTCGTGTGGCTGGCGAGGATCTCGGTGGCGTCCGCCCTGGTCCCCTACGCCTGCGCCACCGGCCGGGTGTGGACACTCCACGCCTCCACCCTGGTTGCCGTCGCCCTCTCGGTGGCCGCCGGCGTCATCGCCTGGCGGGGATGGCGCCGCTGGGAGCGTGACGACGGCGAGCGACCGGGGACCCGTTCCCACCTGCTGGCCCTGTCGGGGGTGCTGCTGGCCGCCATCTTCACCCTGGCCATCATCATGGAGGGCCTCGCCCCCCTCTACATGGGCCCGTGCCAGTGAGCGGGCCTCCCCTGATCGGCCACGTCCTGCTGGGGGAGCCCCAGACCCTGGCCGCCCTCGCCCTGCTCGGCCTCGCCTACGCCGCCGGGGAGGCGCGCCGGCGGCCCGCCGCCGCCGGTCGGGGCCGCCGGCGCGGCCGGGGGCGGGAGCCGATGGCCTTCGGGGCCGGCATCGCCGTCCTCGTGGCGGCGCTCACCGGCCCGCTGCACGGCCTGGCCGACGAGCTGTTCTCCGCCCACATGGCCCAGCACGTCCTCCTCACCGCCGTCGCCCCGCCGCTGCTCTTGCTGGGCCGGCCCGGCCGCCGGCTGCTCCCCCTGCTGCCGGCGGGCTGGCGGTCGCGCCTGGGCCGCACCCGTCTCCGTGCCCGCCGGGCGCTGGCCACAGGGGGGACGGGCACGGGCATGGGTCTGGCCGTCGCGTCGGCGACCCTGGTGCTGTGGGCGTGGCACCTCCCGTTCCTGTACGAGGCGGCCGTCCGGGACCCGGCCGTGCACGCCCTCGAGCACGCCCTCCTGCTGGGGACGGCGTCGTGGTTCTGGGCCGAGGTGATCCGCCTCGACCGCGGCGGCGCCCACCAACTCGCCCTGTTCGGCCTATTCGTGGTGGGCGCGTCGGGGGCGGCCCTGGGGGTGCTGCTCGCCTTCTCGGGGCGGGTCGCCTACACCGTGCACGCCGCCGGCGCGGCCCGCTTCGGGCTCACGCCCCTCGAGGACCAGCAGGTGGCGGCCGTGGGCATGTGGATGGGCGGGGGCCTGGTCTACGTGGCCGCCGCCGTGGTGGTGGCCTCCCACTGGCTGGCGGCGTCGACCGGCGGCCGGTCCGAGCTGCCCGCGTCCGCCGCCGCCCGGGCCGGGTCGCGACCATGACGCCCGCCCACTCCCGCCACCGCCTGGCCCTCGTCCTGGTCGCGGCTCTCGCCGCCCTGACCGGGTGCGGCGGGGAGCGGTTCCTCGACCCGCCGGCGGCCCTGCCCGACGGCAACCCCGAGCTGGGCCGCGAGGCCATCGTCCGTTACGGCTGCGGCTCGTGCCACATGATCCCCGGCATCCGCCTCGCCGACAGCGGGGTGGCGCCCCCGCTCATCGCCTGGTCGCAGCGGGCCTTCGTGGGCGGGCGCCTCCCCAACACCCCGGGGAACCTCATCCGCTGGATCCGCAACCCCCAGGAGGTCGACCCCGGTTCGCCGATGCCCAACCTGGGGGTCACCGACGACGAGGCCCGCCACATCGCGGCCTACCTGCTGACGTTGCGCTGAACACCGTCGCCGGCGGGTTCGCCGGTCGTCCGGGGGGGAAGGAGTCTATGACGACTGGAACCGGACCACCTGCACAAGGAGCCCGCATGGCAAGCAGCACTACGGCACAGCACGAACGGGTCGTGGGCGTCTACCGGTCCGCCGAAGAGGCGCGCGACGCCATCGCCGAGCTGGAGCGGGCGGGCGTCCCCCCCCGCCACATCAGCCTGGCGGGCACGGGGGCCAAGAAGGCCAGGCGCAAGGCATCGACGGTAGGCCCGGACGACGAGTCCATCCGCCACTCGGCCGCCGCCGTCCGCCGGGGCGTGCTGATCGGCGCCCTGGTGGGGGCAACCGCCGGCTTCGCGGTGGGGATGCTGATCGTCGCCACCACCGACGCCGACCAGTGGCGTCCCGAGATCTGGGTCGCCGTCATCGGCCTCATCGCCGGTGTGATCACCGGCGGGATGATCGGCTACCGGGTCAACGTGGGGACGAGCGAGGCATGGCTCCTCACCTTCAAGGTCCCGCCCGGGCGGGTGTGCGTCGCCGTCCGCCCCGACACCGACGACGAGGAGGGGAGCGCGACGGAGGCGCTGCGGCGCACCGGGCCGGAGAAGGTGCTGGCCGGCTTCCCCAACAACGGCGGCGTCGAGCAGATCTGCTGAGGTGCTCGGCGCTCCCAACATCCTGGTCGCCGGGGCTGGCTACGTCGGGTTGTACGCCGCCCTGCGGCTGCAGAGCCGCCTGCGGCGCGGTGAGGCGACCATCACCGTCGTCAACCCCGAGAACTTCATGCTCAACGCGCCGCTGCTGCCCGAGGTGGCGTCGGGGATGCTCGAGCCCCGCCAGGTGGTGGTACCGCTCCGCAACGCCCTGCGGGGGTGCCGCATCCTCACCGGCCAGCTCCGGGGCGTCGACACCGGCCGCCGGTCGGCCACCGTCGAGACGGCGGCGGGCGACTGCGTGGAGCTGGGCTACGACCACCTCGTCGTCGCCCTCGGCTCGGTGACCGCGGTCCTGCCCGTTCCCGGCCTCGAGGAGCACGCGGTGGGGTTCCGCACCCTCGCCGAGGCGCTCTACCTCCACGACGAGGTCCTGGCCCAGTTCGAGCGGGCCGCCTCCACCACCGATCCGGCGGCGCGGGCCCGGGCGCTGACGTTCGTCTTCGTGGGCGGCGGCTACGCGGGTGTGGAGGCCCTGGCCGAGCTGCAGCACATGGCCGCCGCCACCTCCGCCTGGTTCCCCACGATCCGCCCCGAAGACCAGCGATGGGTGGTCGTCGACGCCGCCGACCGCATCCTCGCCGCCGCCGACCCCCGCCTGGCCGACTACGCCGAG
>DATLGZ010000461.1:0-1821 GCA_035540235.1 Acidimicrobiales bacterium
CAGCAGGACCGACAGGATGGGCAGGAGCGACACCAACGAGGTGTTGAGCGATCGCATCAGCACCTGGTTCATGGACAGGTTGACGGTGTCGCTGTAGGTCATCCGCCGGTGGGACGACAGGCCCTTGGCGTTCTCCTCCACCCGGTCGAAGACCACGATCGTGTCGTAGAGCGAGTAGCCCATGATCGTCATGAAGGCCACCACGGTGGCGGGCGTCACCTCGAAGCGGGAGATCGAGTACACGCCCACGGTCACGAGGATGTCGTGGGCCACCGCGGCCAGGGCGGCCACGGCCATCTTCCACTCGAAGCGGAGCGAGATGTACACCATGATCAGCACGAAGAAGACCACCAGGGCGGTGCGGGCCTTCTCGGTGACGGCCCGGCCCCACGAGGGGCCCACGTCGTTGACGCTGACCTGGTCGGGCGCCACGTTGGCCAGCTCGGCCAGGCTGGCGGTCACCCGGGCGGTGCTCTCCTCGCTCTGGATGCCGGCCTGCACCCGCAAGGTGCCGTCGCCCTGCACCTGGATGCGGGCCCCCTCCAGGCCCACGCCCTGCAGGGCGCTGCGGGCCTCGGAAACCGACACCCCCGGCGCCGGCGCCTCCCACGAGGTGCCGCCCTTGAACTCGATGCCGTAGTTGAGCCCCTGGAACGTCAACGACGCGAGGCCGGCCAGGATGACGACGGCCGACAGGCCGAACCACTTCCGGCGGCCACCGATGAAGTCGAACGTCGTCTCCCCGTGGTAGAGCCGGTGCCAGATGCTGCTCTTGATCGGGTGGTCGTTCATCACACGCCCGCCTTGACCAGGGGCTCGCCGGACGGGGTACGGACTGCCTGCCCCACCCCGAGCCAACCGCGCTCGCCGAAGCCCCGCTGGCCGAGGAGCACCACGACGGGGCGGGTGAAGAAGTAGGCGATGAAGATGTCGAGCAGCACCGACAGGCCGAGGAAGAAGGCGAAGCCCCGCACCGAGCCGACCGAGAGCTGGTAGAGCACGGCCGCCCCGATCAGGGAGGCGATGTCGGCGATGAGGATGGTGCGGTAGGCCCGCCGGAAGGAGCGCTCGACCGACGACCGCACCGTCTTGCCGGCCCGGATCTCCTCCTTGAGCCGCTCGAAGTAGACGATGTAGGAGTCGACGGTGACGCCCACCGACACCACGATGCCGGTGGCGCCGGCCAGGGTGAGGGCCAGGCCGGTGGTCTGCCCCAGCCAGCTGACGATCGAGTACATGAGCGCGCCGGTGACCAGGAGGCCGAGCAGCACCACCAGACCCAGGGCCCGGTAGTAGAGGACCATGTAGACGGCGACCAGACCGAGGCCCACGAGGCCGGCGCCCACGCCGGCGCGCAGCGAGTCCCGGCCCAGGCTGGCCGACACCGTCTGGACCGTCTGGCGGTCGAGCTGCACGGGCAGGGCCCCGTAGCGCAGCACCAGGGCCAGGTCCTTGGCCTCCCGCTCGGTGAAGTTGCCGGTGATCTGGCCCTCGCCCGGGAAGTTGGTGGTCTGGAGGCTGGGGGCCGACCGGACCTCGCCGTCGAGGTCGATGGCGATCTGGCCGCCGACGCCCACCTTGGCCGCCATCTCGTTCCACTGGCGGGCGCCCTCTCCGGTCAGGGAGAACTCCACCCGCCACACGGCGGTGGTGGCGTCCATGGTGGCGCGGGCCTCGGACAGCGCCTGGCCGGTGACCTCGGCGGGGCCGAGCAGGTAGCGGGCGGCGATGGCCTCGCCCCGCCGCTCGGGGAGGACCACCTGCTTGGCGGGGTCGTTCTCCTCGGGCGGGGTGGTGCGGGTGGGGTCCATGGTGGTGGTG
>DATLGZ010000462.1:0-2235 GCA_035540235.1 Acidimicrobiales bacterium
GCCCCGCCCCCCGACACCACGGGACCGTCGCTCTCCAACCTCTCGGTCTCCCCCTCGTCGGTGAGAGCCAGCGGCTGCTCGGGCTCCGACCCCACCACTGCCACGGTGAGCGTGACCGCCACCGACCCCTCCGGGGTCGCCTCGGTCCGGGCCAGCGTGGCGGGCGCCAACGCGGGGACCACCGAACTGGCCAATGTGGGTGGGAACGTCTACCGGGCCCAGATCGGCCCGTTCGAGAGCCCGGTTGCGGGCTTCGGGGTGGACCTGCCGGTCCACGTCGTGGTGACGGGCACCGACACCAGGGGCAACACGGCGACGGCCACGGGCTCGCTCACCATCCGCTGCTCGGCCTGACCCGGCAGACTCCGTCGCGTGTACAGCGGCGAGGTCGGCGAGGCCGTGGAGCGGTCGGCGGCGCCGGCCGCCGTGGCGGTGGCCCTCGAGCGGCTGGCCGAGTCCTCCCCGGGCCTGGCCGACCGCCTCGACGCCGACCGCGGCCTCCGCGCCGCCCTGGTGGCCGTCGTCGCCGCCAGCCGGTCGCTGACCGAGTTGCTGGTGGCCGACGCCGACGCGCTCGAAGTGCTGGCCGACCTCGAACGGACCCAGCCCGTCGGCGCTCCGGGCTCGGTGGAGGAGCTGCGCCGCCGCAAGCAGCTCGAGCTGCTGCGCATCGCCGCCCGCGACCTCACCGGGGTCGACGACCTGCCCGCCGTGGGGCGGGCCCTGGCCGAGCTGGCGTCGGCCGTGCTGGCCGCCGCCCACCGGCTGGCCGGGTCTCCGCCGCTGGCCGTCATCGGCATGGGCAAGCTCGGCGGCGCCGAGCTCAACTACGCCAGCGACATCGACGTGATGTTCGTCGCACCCGCCAACGGCGACGGCGGCGCCGACGCCGACCGGGCGGCCCGGGCCGTCCTGGCCGCCTCCCGCAGCTGCTTCCGGGTGGATGCCAACCTCCGCCCCGAGGGTCGGGACGGCCCGCTCACCCGCACCCTGGAGTCCTACCAGGCCTACTGGGACCGCTGGGCCGAGACATGGGAGTTCCAGGCCCTGCTCAAGGCCCGGCCGGTGGCGGGCGACCCGTCCCTGGGCGCCGCCTTCGCGGCCCGCGCCGACCAGCAGCTGTGGAGCCGGCCCTTCACCCCCGACGACCTGCGCGCCGTGCGGGCCATGAAGGCCCGCTCCGAGGCCGACCTGGCCCGCCGGGGCCTCACCGACCGGGAGCTGAAGCGGGGCCGGGGCGGCATCCGCGACATCGAGTTCGCCGTCCAGCTCCTCCAGCTCGTGCACGGGCGGCACGACCCCGACCTGCGCTCGCCCACCACCCTCGACGCCCTGGGCGAGCTGGGCCGGGCCGGCTACGTCGACCGCCACGACGCGGCCGCCCTCGACCGGGCCTACCGGCTGCTGCGGACGGTGGAGCACCGCCTCCAGCTCGACCGGGAGCAGCAGGTGCACGCCCTCCCCGCCGACGCCGCCGCCCGGGACCGGCTGGCCCGGGTGCTGGGCTTCCGCGACACGCCCGAGGACACCGCCGGCGAGCTGCTGCGCAGCCACCTGCGGCAGGTCCAGGCCGGGGTGCGCACCATCCACGAGCACCTGTTCTTCCGCCCGCTGCTCGACGCCCTGTCCGCCCACGGCGCCGACGCGGGAGCGCCCATGCCGGCCGAGGCGGTGGCCGACCGCCTGGCCGCCTTCGGGTTCACCGACGCCAAGCGCACCCGGGTGGCGCTACAGGAGCTGACCCGGGGGCTCACCCGCTCCTCACGGCTCATGCAGCAGTTCCTGCCCCTGCTGCTGGGCTGGCTGTCGGAGGCGCCCGACCCCGACCTCGGGCTGCTCGGCCTGCGGAAGCTGGCGTCGGGCGGCCAGCGCACCACCGAGCTGGCCGTCGCCTTCCGCGACTCTCCCGAGTCGGCCCGGCGGCTGTGCCTCCTGCTCGGCACCAGCGCCCGCCTGTCGGCGACCCTGGAGCGGGAGCCCGACCTCATCCCCGCCCTCGGCGGGCCTGGTGGCCTCGACCCCCGGCCGCCGGAGGCCATGCTGGAGGCGGCCACCGCCGCCCTGGAGTGGCGGCCCGGCCTCGACGACCGCCAGCACGCCCTCCAGCGGTTCCGCCGGCGGGAGGAGCTGCGCATCGCCGCCGCCGACGTGCTGGGGCTGGCGGGGGAGGGAGGCGAGGACGTCGTCGTCGCCACCGCCCGGTCGCTCACCGCACTGGCCGAGGCCGCCCTGCAG
>DATLGZ010000463.1:0-4430 GCA_035540235.1 Acidimicrobiales bacterium
GGACAGGTGCCGCCCCTACCTGGAGCGGGAGCTGGCCCTGCTGGAACGGGTGACGGTGGTGGTGGCCCTCGGCCAGTTCGCCCACGACGTGGCGTGGGGGCTGCTGGCGCCGGGGGTGCGGCCCCGCCCCCGCTTCGCCCACCTCGCCGAGCATCCCCTGGCCGGAGGCCGCACCCTCGTCGACTCCTTCCACCCCAGCCAGCAGAACACGTTCACCGGCAGGCTCACCGAGGCCGCCTTCGACGCGGTGTTCGCCCGGGCCCGAGCCCTCATCGAAGAGCCGACCGCAGCTCGCTGACGCCGTACACGGCGGCCAGCACGCCCAGGACGGTGGCCAGGGCCAGGCGCAGCCGCCGGTCGGAGGTCCGGATGGCCAGGCCCGAGCCCAGGCGGGCCCCGGGCACCACGGCGGCGGCCAGCAGGAGGGCGAACCGCCAGTCGATCGTCCCCAGGGCGGCGTGGCTGATGGTGCTGGGCACGGCCAGGATCCCGACGCAGGCCAGCGACGTGGCTACCGCCTCCTTGGTGGGCATGCGCAGCACCTGGAGGAAGGCGGGGAGCAGAACCACGCCGCCCCCCACGCCCAACAGCCCCGACATCCCGCCGGCCGTCAACCCGAGGCCGGCCAGGGCGGCCGTGGACGGGTGGCGGGCGCCGGCCCCGGCCGGGCCCTCCTCGCCCGCCGGCTCCCGCCACAGACGGACGGCCGTGTAGCCGAGGATGCCGGCGGTGGCCACCATCAGCCAGTGGCCTTCCCCCGGCACCCGCTGCGTCAGCAGGGCACCGACCACCGCGCCGACGACCCCGGCCGGGGCGGTGGCGACCACCACCCGCCAGTCGACCAGCCGGGCGCGGGCGTAGCGGGCCGTCCCGGTGGCCGCGCTGGGGAGGATCGAGGGCAGGGTGGTGCCCACCGCTACCAGGGCGGACGCTCCCAGCAGCCGCAGGCCGGGAGTGGAGATCACCGCCCCTCCCACCCCGAAGGCGGCCGACATCATCCCGGTCAGCACGCCCAGCACCAGCGTCAGCGCGTCACGGACCAGCCCCGGCTCCAAAGGCGGGCCGCTCAGGTAGCCGGCGCCGGCGCGGGCTTGGCCTTCTTCTTCTGGGGAGGGATGAGGCGGGGGGCGTCGACGAAGGCGGTCTCGGGCCACCGCTTGCGCTGGTTGGTCGACAGCTTGCGCAGCAGGGCGATGGCGCCCGGGTCGTCGTCGCCGGGACGGCCCTCGATGGTGCCGTCCTCCAGCATCTTGACGAGGATCTCCCGGCCCAGGTCGGTGCGCACGATGGTCAGCGTCCAGTCGTTGAACGCCCCGATGCCGCCGGTGGAGATGTCGGCGTGCTCGGCCGCGAAGTCGGGGCACATCTTGCAGCCCTCGCGGGTCCAGGCGTGGCACTCCTTGAGCGGCACCTCGTGGTAGGCGCCGTCCCGCATCCAGATCTGGAGCACGCCCTTGATGTTCAGCTTGGCGATGTCGGCCCGCTTGAGGCCGTAGCGGGCGTCGAGCAGCTCGTCGAAGATGGCGTCGTCGAAGGTCTTCGAGCACAGCAGGCCGATGTTGAGGGCGAAGCGGCGGGCCACCTTGCCGGCCTTGCGGCCCTCCATGACCGGCGGGACCGACGACTGGCAGCTCATGCCCACCAGGGCGAGCTTCTCCGCCCCGCCCGCCACCGCCTCGTCGTAGGCCATGGTGTTGGCCGAGTACGTGTAGCGGCTCCCGGCCGCGGCCAGCACCTCCTCCCGGGTGCGGGCCACGCCCGGTACGGCCTTCCACGTGGTGCCGTCGCCCTCGAGGTAGGAGACGAGGGCGGCGTCGATGTAGCCGCGGTCGAGGGCCCAGATGAGGATGGCCGACACCAGCCCGCCGTCCTGGCCGGCCTGGGCCACGGCCTTGTCGGACGCCCGGGCCAGGATGATGTCCTTGCTGATCCCGTCGACCTCGGCCCGGGTGCGGGCCCGGCCGAAGAGGTGGGTGTCGATCTCCGGCTCCCAGGCCCGGAAGCGGGGGCACGCCCGCGTGCAGGACGTGCAGCCCCGGTCGCCGTGGCCGCAGCCGCCGGGGCCCCCCTCCTCCTCGAGGTGGAACGGCTTGTAGACACCGCTGCCGTCGTCGTAGCCGAGCACGTCGTAGGGGCACGCCACCACGCAGCCCGCGCACCCCGTGCACAGGCCCGAGGTGACGACCTCGTCGAAGAGGTGGGCCCAGTGCAGGACCTCCCGTGCCATAGGGCCACTGTAAGGCGGCGGGGCGGGTACTCAGAGACGGCGGGCGACCACAATGGGCGGCGTGCCCGAGCTGGCCGAGGTGGAGGCGTACCGGCGGCTGGCCGAGGAGGTGGTGGGAAGGGCGGTGGCCGAGGTGGTGGCGCCCGACGGCTGGTACCTGAAGCGGGGGCTGACGGCGCCGGTGGTGGCGGCCGCCCTCGCCGGCCGCCGGGTGACGGCGGCCCGGCGAATCGGGAAGCTGCTGCTGGTGGAGACGGACGGGCCGGTGCTCGGCCTGCGGTTCGGGATGAGCGGGCGGCTGCTGGTCGACGGGCGGGCCGCGGTTGACAACCTCCTCTACGGGCCGGGTCGCGAGCTGGAGAAGTGGGACCGCTTCGCCCTGCGGTTCGCGTCCCCGGCCGGGGGCGACCTCCGCATGCGGGACCCCCGCCGGCTGGGCGGGGTGGAGCTGGATCCTCCCGAGGCCCGCCTGGGGCCGGACGCGCTGGTGGTCACCCCCGCCGCCCTGGCCCGCCTGCTCGAGAGCGGCGCCCCGCTCAAGGCCCGCCTCATGGACCAGTCCCGCCTGGCCGGCGTGGGCAACCTGGCCGCCGACGAGGTCCTGTGGCGGGCCGGCCTCGACCCCTCCCGTCCGGCCCGCTCCCTCACCGCCGCCGAGCGGTGCCGCCTTCACCGCCACCTGCGTGCCACCATGGCGGACCTGCTGGCGAGAGGCGGGTCCCACACCGGCGACCTCATGCCGCACCGCCAGCCGGGCGGGACGTGCCCGAAGGACGGGACGCCCCTGGTCCGCCGGACCGTCGGAGGGAGGACGACGTGGTCGTGCCCGCACCACCAGCGATGACGCCCGCCGAGCGGTGGCGGGCGGCGGTCCGGTCCCTGGCCGTGCCCGCCGAGCTGCTCGAACGGGCCCCCGACCAGTCGCCCCCGCTTGAGCCCCAGCGGTTCCGCTGGCGGCCCGACGAGGACGCCAAGCAGGCCGTCCGCCCGTCGCGCCGGCGGGCGCTGGAGGCGCTCCCCGAGGGCGGGACGATCCTCGACGTGGGCGTGGGCGGGGGTGCGTCGAGCTTCGGCCTGGCCCCCAAGGCGGGCCTGATCGTGGGCGTCGACCCGCTGGAGGGGATGCTGGAGGCCTTCACCGCCAGCGGGCAGGAGGTGGGCGTCGCCACCCGGGCGGTGCTCGGGCGCTGGCCCGACGTGGCCGCCGAGGTGGGCGTGGCCGACGTGGCCGTCTGCCACCACGCCGTCCACGGCGTGGAAGCGGTGGAGGACTTCCTCGCCGCCCTCACCGCCCATGCCCGCCGGCGGGTGGTCATCGAGGTCTCCGCCTCCTCGCCCCTCGCCCAGCTCAACCCCCTCTGGAAGTTGCTCCACGGCCTCGACCGCCCCGACCCGGCCGTCGCCGACGACCTCCACGCCGTCATCGAGTCGATGGGCCTGGCGGTGGAGCGGGAGGACGTGGTCCTGCCGCCCCGGGCGCCCGAGGTCACACCCGACCTGGTCGCCTTCGCCCGCCGCCGCCTCTACGTCGGCCCCGAGCACGACGCCGACATCGAGGCCTGGCTGCGGGCCCGCCGGCCCGCCGACCACCTCGTCGCCGCCCTGTGGTGGCCGGGCGGGGGTTGACGGGGCGGGGACGCCCGGGCCCCCCTCGCCGGTCATGGTGGGATCAGGAGCGGGGCAAGTTGGATTAACCGGCGAGGGAGTGGCCATAGCCGCCGGCGAGGGCAACGGGAGCCAGAAGGCTATCGATCCTCGTCGGCACCCGCAGTCGCGCCCACTGCGCGGTGACAGCTTCGTCCACGGGGATCGGATCGAGCGCAAGCGCGGCCGTCAACGTCCGGCCGACGATCCCAGGCGTCGACCGTGTCGGCGACCAGCACCCCCGCGCGGAGCTCGCCGATGGTGATGATCGACACCGCGAGCTCGTCGGGGAGGGCGTCGGTGTCGAGGGTGCGGCCGCTCTCGCGAGCGATGAAGATCGAGGTGTCAGCGATGCCTTGACTCACGACAACGGAAGGTCGTCGGTCGTGTCGCCCGCCAGCTCATGGAGGTCAGCCGCTCAGGTGGCGATGCGGTGGGTCTCGTAGGCCCACATGGCGAGCTCGACCCGGTTCCGGGCGCCGAGCTTCATCATGAGGGCGGCGAGGTGAGTCTTCACCGTGCTCAGGCTGATGGCCAGGTCGTCGGCGATCTCGGCGTT
>DATLGZ010000464.1:0-3994 GCA_035540235.1 Acidimicrobiales bacterium
ACTGTCCGCCGCCCTGGACCGGGCGGGGCCGGTCGGCGCCCGCTTCGCCGGCCCCGCCGCCAACGTGCGGGCCTGGATCCTGCGGTGGTCGGGGCGGACCGAGGAGGCGGACGAGGCCAACTCCGCCGCCGCCGCCCTCACCGGCGGGGACGGTAACGGCCCCCGCGCCGACGCCATGGCCGAGGCCCACTTCGTCGCCCTCCTCGACCTGGCCGACGGCTGCCTGCTCCGTGGCGATCCCGGGGCGGCGGCCGCCCTGGCCGAGCGCCTCGCCCCGCTGGCGAGCTGGGCCGGGACCATGGCCTGGCACCAGCGCCACCGCTACGGCCTGCTGCGGGCTCGGCTGGCCCTGCTCGACGGGGACCCGGGGGCCGCCGCCGCAGCCGCCGCCGAGGTGGCCGCCGACGCCGCCTCGCGCCGCGCCGGCCGCTACGAGCTGCTGGCCACTGCGGTGGCGGGCCTGGCCGACCCCGGCGTGCCCGCCGAGCGGCTGGCCGAGGTGGTGGCCGGGCTGGGGCGCTGCGCCGGCCTCGACGGCTGGCCGCTGGTGGCGGCCCTGGGCGCGGCCCGGGGCGTGGACGCGTGGACCGCCGCCGCCGACGGCATGGTGGCCCGGGTGGCGGCGTCGGCCGCCGAGGGCGGCGACGGGGTCCGCCGCCTCGCCCGCCGGGTCATGGCCGCACCGCCCGTACGAGGATGACGGCCCGCTCCAGCACGGGCCAGACGGGGCCCAGGCGGGCGACGGCGTCGGCCGCCAGCGCCTCCTGCTCCGCCGGGGCCAGGGACGCCACGAAGGGAGCGTGCTGGGCCATGCCCAGCCGCCACGCCACCAGATCGCGGGCGTCGAGGTCGGGGAAGGGCACCCGCACGGCCGTCACGTCGGCGGCGAGGCCGGCCTCGCCGACCACCCGGCCCGCCGCCTCGAGGGTGGCCAGCTTGGGGATGGCATCGGCCCGCAGCGACTCGAACCACGGCTCGCACGCCCACCCGAAGGCCACCAGCGCCCCCTCCACCGCCGCCTTGACCGGGTGCGAGTCGTCGGCCGCGTAGGCCGACGCCAGCACCGCCCCGCCCCGGCGCGTCACCCGGGCCGCCTCGGCCAGGCCAGCGCCGGGGTCGGCCACGTGGTTGAGCGAGAAGGCGGCCACGGTGACTCCGAACGAGGCGTCGGCGAAGGGCAGGGCGAGGGCGTCGGCCACCGCCGCCGGGGGGCGGCAGGCGGCGGCGTAGGCCACCATCCCCTCCGCCGCGTCCACGGCCACCACCCGAGCCGCCCCCGCCCCCACCAGGGCCCGGCTGGCCGCCCCCGTTCCCGCCCCCAGGTCGAGGGCGGTCAGCCCTGCGACGGGCACGGGGCATCGGGCCACCACCGCCTCGGCCAGGCGGTCGTAGATGCGGCCCGGCCCCCGCTGCCACGCCTCGGCGGTGGCCGAGTAGGCGGACGAGAGGGCGGCGGCGGGCCCGGGCGAGGTCACAGCCTCCGCAGCCCGTCCCGGGCGGCCGCGCACCACCAGCCCAGCTCGTCCTCGTCGCCCAACGCCTTCTCCCAGCCGAACTGCACGACGGTGCCCAGCAGGGCCAGGCCGAGCTGGCGGTCCCACCAGCCGGCGGTGGCCACGCCGTGGCGCTCGAGGGCGGTCCGGAAGGAGGCGATCGTCGCCTCCTTGCTCTCCGGCAGCTTGTCCCGGTTGAGGGCCAGGTACCACCCCAGCTCGTGGCAGGCCGGGCCCTCTCCCACGTAGGCCCAGTCGATGAGGACGGTGCGGCCGTCGGCGGCGGTGCCCATGTTGGACGCCTTGACGTCGCCGTGGAGCAGGCACGAGGGCGTGGCCCGCAGCGCCCCCGCCAGGGGCGCCACGTCCCGGCGCAGCTCCTCGACGCCGGCGGCCACGGCCGCTGGCGCCCGCTCGGCGAAGCGGTCCCAGCCCTTGGCCGCCACCGACGGCACCCGCTCCGGCCACCCCAGGGCCCGCTCGCCATCGAGGGCGGCGTGGCCGAACCACGCCCAGCGGGCCTCGTAGGGCAGGAGGGACGGGCCGTCGTCGCGGAAGCCCCACGTGGCCGCGCACCAGCCGGCCAGGTGGTCGAGAAAGGCGGCGTTCTGGTCGGGGGTGAAGGGGCCGCCCTCCACCACCACCAGCTCGGCCGAGACGTCCCGCATCAGCAGCGCCGCCCCCCAGCCGTTGCGCCCGCAGCCGTAGGCGGCGCCCACGATGGCGTGGTCGATGATCCGGGGGGCGGCGTCGAGCAGGCCGGCGGCCCACGCCCGCACCGGCCGGCACCCGATGTCGCCCGACACCCGCATCGTGAAGTCGTCGTCGAGGTGGACGTACTTGACGACGTGGGGGTCGCCGTCGATCCACACCCGCTCGAAGGCGGCGGCCGAGCGCCCATCGGGGTTGGCGAACGCCTCCCGCCGCTCGGCCAGGGCCAGCAGGTCCTCCACGGAAGCGGCCAGGACAGGCATGCCACCAGCATCCCAGGCCGGTATTGCAGCCGCCCTGCAGCGGCGGATGCAGGGGCGTTGCCGGGACGGCGCGGTCAACCGCCAGCGGCGGCGCCATCGGGCATGATGCGCCCATGGCCCGATGGGAGGAGTTCGCCTCGGTCGAACCGGAGCTGGCCGGGCAGGTCAGGCAGCGGTTCGCGGCGGCCCGTCACAGCACTCTCGCCACGCTGCGGCAGGACGGGTCGCCGCGGATCAGCGGGACGGAGGTGGAGTTCGCCGACGACGGGGACGTCTACCTGGGGATGATGCCGGGTTCGCTGAAGGCCCGGGACCTGCGCCGGGACCCTCGCCTCGCCCTCCACAGCCCCACCCAGGAGCCGTCCGACGCCGATCCCACGGCCTGGCCGGGGGAGGCCAAGCTGGCCGGGCGAGCGATCGAGGTGTTCGACCAGGCCGTTTCCGACGAGGCTCACCGGTTCCGGATCGACGTGACCGAGGTGGTCCTGACCGTGGTGGCGGAGAGCGGCGACCACCTCGTCATCAGCTCGTGGCACCCGGATCGGGGACTCGTCCGCCGACAACGCTACTGAGCGGCGGTCCGGCGGCAGGAGTACGCCGATGCTCGAAGTCCGCCCCGGGTGGGAAGGAACCGGGCATGGAGAACACCACCGACAGCCCCTACGTCAACCCGGGCGGGGAGTTCAAGCGCGACACCCGCTACATCCGCGACCGCATCACCGCCGACGGCCGGGACGGGTGGCCGGTGGAGCCGGGCCGCTACCGGCTGGTGGTCAGCCGGGCCTGCCCGTGGGCCAACCGGGCCATCATCGTGCGCCGCCTGCTGGGCCTGGAGAGGGCCCTGCCCATGGCCGTCGCCGGCCCCACCCACGACGAGCGCAGCTGGACGTTCGACCTCGACCCGGGCGGGCGCGACCCGGTCCTCGGCATCGAGCGGCTGGCCGACGCCTACGAGGCCCGCCAACCCGGCTACGACCGTGGCGTCACCGTGCCCGCCGTGGTCGACGTGGCGAGCGGCAAGGTGGTGACCAACGACTACGCCCAGATCACCCTCGACCTCTCCACCGAGTGGCGGGCGCACCACCGACCCGGCGCTCCCGACCTCTACCCCGCCGACCGCCGCCGGGAGGTCGACCGCCGCGAGATCGACACCGTCAACCGGGTGGTCTTCCGGGACGTGAACAACGGCGTCTACCGCTGCGGCTTCGCCGGCTCGCAGGACTCCTACGAGGAGGCCTACCACCGGCTGTTCGACCGCCTGGACTGGCTGGAGGAGCGGTTGCGGCGCCGCCGCTACCTGGTGGGCGACACCATCACCGAGGCCGACGTCCGCCTGTTCACCACCCTGGTGCGCTTCGACGCCGCCTACCACGGCCACTTCAAGTGCAACCGCAACAAGCTCACCGAGATGCCGGTGCTGTGGGCCTACGCCCGTGACCTCTTCCAGACGCCCGGCTTCGGCGACACCGTCGACTTCGACCACATCAAGCGCCACTACTACGAGGTCCACACCGACATCAACCCCAC
>DATLGZ010000465.1:0-4674 GCA_035540235.1 Acidimicrobiales bacterium
AGGGGCACGTCGTTGGAGGCGGCCCGGCCGAGCGTGACCCGGGCCGCCTCGAGGGGCACCAGCTGGGCGCCCTGGTCGGTCCACACTTCCAGGAATGCCGGCACGACTGATCGGCCGACAGGCTACCGCCTAGCGGCAGGACCACCCCGGCGCCCGCTCCGAGACCACCGAGCGGTGGTTGTTGGCCTCGTTCGTCTCCGCCACCTGCCGGCCCGAGTCGGCGTAGGCCAGGGCCTTCACGCAGTCCTTGTCGTAGACGTACACCGGGGCCAGGCTGCGGCTGGCGCCGGCGCCCAGGCCGCTCAGGTAGTCGATGCGGGTGCCGGTCCAGCCGCCGTCGCCGTACCAGAGGAACTGGTTGACCCCCACCTGCACCTTGAACGGCCCGGCCGAGCGGTTCCCCTGGTTCTTGACCGTGAAGCGGATGACGACCTCCCGCTTGTAGCTGCCCTCGTGGCCGAGCACCCACCTCACGTCAGTGGCGGCCGTCACCACCAGGTCGGGTCCGGGCGACGGCTCGGCTGGCACGCCGTACTCCGGCTCGTTGTAGGGCAGGGCATGGGCGGCGGCGGGGGCGGCCAGGCAGGTGCCGGCGGCGAGGACGGCGGTCAGCTTGCGGATGTTCATCGGTCTTCCCTTCGTCGGCGTCGGGGTCATCGTCCGCCCCAGGGCGGGCGCCGACCATCGTCGCCGCGGCCAGGAAAAGCGGGAGCGGGGGAAGGCCGTCCTTACCCTTCGGCCAGGGAGGCGGTGGGATCGCAGACCGGCTCCTACCATCGGTGGGTGGCCGCCTGGGACCAGTTCCGCGAGGATGCGCCGAGGATCGCCGGCGTCTTCCTCAGGCGGCACACGGCCACCGGCAAGCTGTGCTTGCTGGCCACGCTCCGCTCGGACGGTTACCCACGGATCAGCCCCATGGAGCCCACCATCGTCGCCGGGGAGCTGGTCCTGGTCGGGATGCCCGGGACGGCCAAGTTCCGCGACCTCGGACGCGACCCGAGGTTCGCCCTGCACACCGCCACCGTCGACCCCCACGTGGGCGACGGCGACGCCAAGCTGTGGGGTGATGCCCGCAACGTGCAGGACTCCGCCCTGCACCAGCGGTTCGCGGTTGAGCTTCTCGAGCGGGGTGGTCCCGACGTCCGGGGACAGCCCCTCGATCCCTTCTACGTCGCCGACATCCGCGGTGGCTCGTGTGTCGAGTTCGTCGACGGCGAGCTGACGATCACCACCTGGAGGGCGGGCGAGGCCGAGCGGTCGGGCCCCCTCGGCTGAGGCCAGCAGTGGGCGGTGGCCGGCATCGGCCCGGCAACCCGCTCGTCTGCGCCCCGGACCGGGCGGCGCCCCGTACACTGAGGCTCGTCGCAGCGGGGCTATAGCTCAGTCGGTTAGAGCGCATCCCTGATAAGGATGAGGTCGCTGGTTCGATTCCAGCTAGCCCCACATGGTCAAGGTGCGCCGCGGGCTGCTGGCGGTGGGGATCGCCACGCTGGTCGCGGGCGTGCTGCGGCTGCGCGGCGCCACGGTGGAGCGCCCCAAGGGCGGCGGGTGGCGTGAGCTGACCGGGCCCGAGCTGCGCTGACTCCCGTGCGAGCCGTCTTCGTGGGGGTGGGGGCGGTCGGGGCCCGCGCCGCCCGCCAGCTGCAGTTCCTCGGCCCCCTCGACGACCTGGTGGTGGCCGACGCCGACCCGGCCCGGGCCCGGGCGGTGGCCGACTCGCTGGGCACCCCCGCCCGCGTGGGCACGGCCGAGGAGGCCGGCGACGGCGACGTGGTCGTGCTGGCCCACCCCGGCAGCCACGCCGACGCCGCCTCGGCCGCCCTCGCCGGCGGCGCCCAGGTGGTGTCGACCACCGACGACCTGGTGGCCGTCCAGCAGCTGCTGGCCCTAGACGCCGCCGCCTCCGACCGGGGCCGCACCGTGGTGGTCGGGGCCGGCTTCTCGCCCGGGCTGTCGTGCGTGCTGGCCGCCCTGGCCGCCCGCAGCTTCGAGCGGGTCGACGAGGTCCACGTGGCCAAGGTGGGCACCGGAGGCCCGGCGTGCGAGCACCAGCAGCTCCAGGCCGTCACCAAGGACGCCCTCGACTGGCGCGACGGCGCCTGGGAGACCCGCCGGGGTGGGTCGGGCCGGGAGCTGTTCTGGTTCCCCGACCCGCTGCGGGGGGTCGACTGCTACTGCGCCGCCCTGCCCGAGCCCACCCTGCTGCTGGGCGCCTTCCCCCGTGCCTCCCGGATCACCGCCCGGGCCGCCGGAGGGCGCAAGGCCCTGCTGCTGGCCCGCCTCCCCAAGCTCCGGCGGGAGGACGCCGAGGGCACGCTCGGCGCGGTGCGGGTGGAGGTGCGGGGCGCCCAGGGCACGGCGCTCGACGACCGGGTGCTCGGCGCCGTCGACCGGCCCGTGGTGGCCGCCGGCGCGGTGGCGGCCATGGCCGCCCGCTGGGCCCTCGACGGCCGCCTGGCCCGGGCCGGCGCCTCCGGGCTGGCCAGCCTGGTCGAGCCCGGCCCCTTCCTCGCCGCCCTGGCCGATCGGGGGGTCAAGGTGGCGGTGTTCGAGGGCGGCTCGCACGGCGCCCCCGCCGAGGCCGCCGCCGGCCGGCCCTGACGCCGCCCGCCTGACGCCCCGGCCTGGCCCCCTACCGCACCAGCCGCGACAGCCGCCGGTCGGCCAGCACCTTGCCGCCCGTCTGGCACGCCGGGCAGTACGTCACCTCGTAGGACTCGTACGAGACCCGCCGCAGGTCGCCTCCACAGCGGGGGCAGGGGGTGCCGTGGCGGCCGTGGACCGTGAAGTGGTCCCCGATCCTGGTGGGCAGCCCGCCCCTCCGCTCCCGCTCCGCCACCAGGGCCTCGTCGAGCACACCCCTGACCGCCTCGAGCAGCGCCCGCCGCCCCGCCTCGTCCAGCCCGGCCAGGCTGTCGTAGGGCGACAGGCGGGCCCGGTGGAGGATGTCGTCGGCGTAGCCGCGGCCGATCCCCGCCACCGTCCGCTGGTCACGCAGCAGGGTGTGGACCCGCCGGGAGTCGGTGCCCCGCAGGACCAGATCGGCGAACTCGTCGGAGTACGGCTCGGGGCCCAGCCCGGCCAGCGGGCCGTCGTCGCCCTCGGCCAGCACCCACCACCCCGCCTTCCGCTCCGTGCCGAACTCCTTGAGCAGGAGCGACGGCTTGTCCTCGAAGCGGAACCGCACCACCCCGAACTTGGGCCGGGTCGTCTTGGGTGGGTCCTCCACGTCCACCCGGCCGCCCTGGGACAGGTGGAAGGCGATCCGCGGCCCCCCTAAGTCGAGCAGGGCGAACTTCCCGCGCCGCCGCACGGCCACCAGGGGGAGGCCCACCAGCGACTCGGGGGCGGGGGTGTAGGTCTTCAGCCCGGAGAACTGCAGGGCGCTGGCGCCGGCGAAGGCAGCGCCCCCGACGGCCGCCTCCAGCCGCTCCGCCATCGCCTGCACCTCGGGAAGCTCGGGCATTGCTCCAACCCTACGGCCCGCTCAGTCGTCGGGCGTCCCCGCGAAGGAGACGGGGGACCGAGGCTCGATGTCCACGAGGAGGCGCACCACGTCGGGGCGGGCGTAGTGGCCGAAGGGGTCGAACTGGTGGCGGGCGGTGCGGGCCGTCTGGACGTCGACGTCGGCGTAGACGACCCCCTCCTCCCGCTGGAGGGGACCGGCCAGCACGTCCCCCTCGGGGCCCACGATGGCGGAGTTGCCCAGGGCGAGCCAGTCCTCCTCGCCGCCGTAGAGCTCGGCCCGGTAGGGGAGGTGCTCGGGGATGTCCGACCCCCGCAGCAGCGAGTTGGCCCCGATCACGAACACCCGGCCCTCCTTGGCCACGTGCCGCAGGGTGGCCGGCCACACGTCGGAGCTGTCCCAGGTCGGCGCCAGGTAGAGGTCGACGCCCTGAGCGAACAGAGCGGCCCGGGCCAGCGGCATGTAGTTCTCCCAGGAGGTCAGGGTGCCCACCCGGCCGATGGAGGTGGACGAGACCTCCAGCGCCGAGCCGTCGCCCATCGACCACACCAGCCGTTCCGCGCCGGTCGGCATCAGCTTGCGGTGGCGGCCCAGGAGCGAGCCGTCCGGGCCGAACAGCAGCTGGGTGCTGAACAGGGCGGTGCTCCGCTCGGCCCGCTCGTTGACGCCGATGGACACGAACACGCCCCGCTCCCGGGCCGCCCCCGCCAGCACCTCGGTCGTGCGGCTGCCCACGATGACCGACTGGTCGAACAGGCGGGCCTGGAGGGCGGTCGAGCGCTCGTCCCACGGGCGAACCCGCCAGACCCACTCCGGGTAGGCGGGCACGAACGCCTCGGGGAACACGATCAGGTTTGCGCCCTGGTCGGCGGCCTCACCGATCAGGGTGACCGCCTTGTCGGTGGTGGCCCGGCGGTCGAGGAAGACGGGAGCGGCCTGCACGGCCGCCACCCTCACCAGCTCGGACCCGGTGGCAACGGTCATGGGACGACTCCTTGGAAGGCGCGGACGGCGGGAACCATCTCGGACATCTGGTCGCGGACGGCGTCCCAGCCGTAGACCACCGTGACCACGATCAACCCCGCCACCAGCAGCGCCACCAGCAGGAGGAGGACGACCAGGAGTATGCGCCGGCCCGCCCGCCGCCCTTCCCCGTCGCCGTCGCCGTCGCCGTCGTCCTCGTCGACCGGCACCGCCTCGACCGGAGG
>DATLGZ010000466.1:0-2441 GCA_035540235.1 Acidimicrobiales bacterium
CTGGGGCATGGCCACGTTCCACCCCACCCTCCCCCGCGGCGCACGCGTGAAGACCAGCGTGCGGGGGACGCTGGCCGAGGTCCTCGTCGGCCCCGCCCACGAGAACGACGGCCGGCTCAACCTCTTCGGCGCCCTACGCACCTCCCTGGCCACCTGCGGCTACGCCTCGGTGAAGGAGTTCCAGAAGGCCGAGGTCATGGTGGCGCCCGCCCTCCAGACCGAGGGCAAGAACCTCCAGCGCAACCAGGGTGTCGGGATGGGCGCCCGGTGACGGTCCCCGGGGGCCGGGTGCCGGAGGCGTAGACTCCCCCAATGGGGCCGCAGGATCAGGAGACCATTCTCGTCGTCGACTTCGGCGCGCAGTACGCGCAGCTGATCGCCCGGCGAGTGCGCGAGGCACACGTCTACAGCGAGATCGTCCCTCGCACCACCCCCGTGGCCGACCTGCTGGCCCGGCGGCCGGCCGGGATCATCTTCAGCGGCGGGCCCAAGTCGGTGAACGTCGAGGGCGCTCCCACCATCGACCCGTCGATCTACGACGCCGGCGTCCCGGTGCTGGGCATCTGTTACGGGGCTCAGCTGCTGGCCCGCCAGCTGGGCGGCGAGGTGGCCCGCACCGGCATCGGCGAGTACGGCCGCACCGCCCTTGAGGTCACCGGCCCATCCCCGCTCTTCGCCGAGCTTCCCGAGCAGCAGGACGTGTGGATGAGCCACGCCGACTCCATCACCGCCCCACCCCCGGGCTTCGACGTGGTGGCCCGCACCGCGGCGGCGCCGGTGGCGGCCCTGGAAGACCGTGAGCGGCGCATCTACGGCGTCCAGTTCCATCCCGAGGTGGCCCACACCGTCCGGGGCCAGGAGATGCTCAAGCACTTCCTGTACGAAGTGTGCGGCTGCCGCCCCCGCTGGACGATGACCTCGATCATCGAGCAGGCGGTCGAGGCGGTCCAGGCCACGGTGGGCGGCGAGAAGGTGATCTGCGGGCTGTCGGGCGGGGTGGACTCCTCGGTGGCCGCCGCCCTCGTCCACAAGGCGGTGGGCGACCAGCTCACGTGCGTATTCGTCGACACCGGCCTCATGCGGGCGGGCGAGGCCGAGCAGGTCGAGGAGGCGTTCGGGCGGCAGTTCGGCGTCGACCTCGTGCACGTGAAGGCGGCCGACCGGTTCCTCGAGGCGCTCAACGGGGTCGATGATCCCGAGCGCAAGCGCAAGATCATCGGCGAGACGTTCATCCGCATCTTCGAGGAGGTGGCGCGCGAGCACCAGGACGCCCGCTTCCTCGTGCAGGGCACCCTCTACCCCGACGTCATCGAGTCGGGCACCAAGGAGGCGGCCCGGATCAAGTCCCACCACAACGTGGGCGGCCTGCCCGACGACATGGAGTTCGAGCTGGTCGAGCCGCTGCGCAACCTGTTCAAGGACGAGGTGCGGGCGGTGGGCGAGGAGCTGGGCCTGCCCGAGGACATCGTGTGGCGCCAGCCCTTTCCCGGCCCCGGGCTGGCCGTGCGCATCGTGGGTACGGTGACGCCCGAGAGGCTGGAGGTCCTGCGCCGGGCCGACGCCATCGTGGTGGAGGAGGTCAAGCGGGCGGGCCTGCACATGGAGCTGTGGCAGGCCTTCGCCGTGCTCATCGGCGTGCGGACGGTGGGGGTGATGGGCGACGAGCGGACGTACGCCTACCCGGTCGTCATCCGCGCCGTCACCAGCGACGACGCCATGACCGCCGACTGGGCTCGCCTGCCCTACGACCTGCTCGACCGCCTGTCGAGCCGCATCATCAACGAGGTGCCGGGCGTGAACCGGGTGGCTCTGGACATCACCGCCAAGCCCCCCGGCACGATCGAGTGGGAGTGAGCTGACCCAGCAGGGAACGCCGCTCCTCTCGCCTACCGTGGAGCGGTGAGCATCCGCAACGTCGCCCTCGTGGCCCACGTCGACCACGGCAAGACGACCCTGGTCGACGCCATCCTCCGCCAGACCGGGGTGTTCCGGGCGCACCAGGCCGTCGTGGAGCGGGTCCTGGACTCCAACGACCAGGAGCGGGAGCGCGGCATCACGATCCTCGCCAAGGCCGCCTCGGTGCAGTGGAAGGGGATCAAGGTCAACCTGGTCGACACCCCTGGCCACGCCGACTTCGGCGGCGAGGTCGAGCGGGCCCTGGCCATGGTCGACGGCGTCCTGCTCCTCGTCGACGCGGCCGAGGGACCTTTGCCCCAGACCCGCTACGTGCTGTCCAAGGCGGTGGCCGCCGACCTGCCCGCGGTCGTGGTGCTCAACAAGGTCGACCGGGCCGACGCCCGCACCGACGAGGTCCTCGACGAGATCTACCAGCTGTTCCTCGACCTGGAGGTGCCCGACCACCACATCGAGTTCCCCGTGTTCTCGGCCGTGGCCCGGGAGGGGCGGGCGTCGGCCCGGTCGACCTTGTTGAGCACCACGAC
>DATLGZ010000467.1:0-3087 GCA_035540235.1 Acidimicrobiales bacterium
CCACCACCGACGCCCCCGCCCCGGTCGCCACCGCCGTGGCTGCCTGTTCGATCTCCTGCACTCCCATGGCGACGTCCTCCTGGTAGCTTGGACTAGTGACTTGCAACTAGCAAGTCACTACACCACAGACCGGGGAGTTGCGCAACCGGGCAGGATGGGCGCCGTGGACGAACCGTCGCCGCTGGCCGAGGCGGTGGCCCGCGTGGGCGACCGATGGGCGTTGCTGCTGGTCAACGCCCTCTTGGGCGGTCCCCGCCGCTTCAACGACCTGGTTGACGACCTGGGCGGGATCGCCCCCAACGTGCTCACCCAGCGGCTCCGGCACCTGGAGCGCCAGGGCGTGGTGGTGGCGACCCCCTACTCGCAGCGGCCGCTGCGAGTGGTCTACGAGCTCACCGGGGCCGGCCAGGAGCTGGCCGGCGCCCTCCGCCTCCTCGCCCAGTGGGGGGCGGGGGCGGGTGGCGCCGAGCCCCTCCGCCACCCCGCCTGCGGCACCGCCCTGGAGGCGAGGTGGTGGTGCCCCACCTGCGACCGGGCGGTGGACGACTCCGACCCCGGCCACGGCGGCCTGGTGCGCCTGTAGCCGGGCCGCCGCCGGTGGCGGCCGGCTACAGCGTGCGGTTGGCCAGCTCGAGGTGGCGGGCGGTCCAGCGGCGGAGATCGGCCAGCGACCGGGGGTCGAGGCGCTCGCACACCCAGCCCCAGTGGAGGCTGACCCAGTCGCCCACGGCCAGCTCCTCGGCGAAGCCCAGCCCGCCGATCGAGCGCACCGCCCGCTCGGGGCGGGCCTCGCCCAGGGCGAGCTTCCCCTCGACCCACACCAGGGGCTGGCGCGACACGGTCACGCCCGCCCCGTCGAAGGCCGTGACCTGCCCCCACGACACCCGGCAGCTCTCGATGGCCGCCATCCCGACGGTTTCGCGCTCAAGGTGGCGGTAGACGTCGACGACATGGAAGAGGTGGAACGGCTTCGCTCCCTCCGGAGGCTTGCGCAGCACCTGCTCGCGGATCTTCGGTGGGAGCTGGCGCCCGAAGCGCTCCTCCAGCGTCTTGTAGAGGTCGCCCGCTTCCACCCCGTTCAGCAGGTCGTTGCCCAACCAGTACGCCTCCACCACCCGGCGGTCGAACGGGTCGCCTATGCCGTTGGCGGCCGCTATGGAGCGCAGGTAGGGCAGGGCGCCCGAGAACTGGGTGAGCAGCGGCGTCAGGCGGGGATCGGCGTTCCCGGTCGCTGCTCGTTCTAGCAGCAGCTCGTTCTCGTTCCCCCCGCAGTACCCCAGATGGTTCGGCATGAAGGCGTAGCGGATGAACAACTCGATCCCAGAGAGCCCGCCCGTGCTCCTCGCGGCCAGGCCCGGCGGCGCCACTGCCATCGCGTCCGGTCTACCACTGCTGGCGTCCCTACGGGTTTTCCGAAGTTCGGGTAGCGTGCCGAGCCCGGACGCGCGATCCTGTAGGGCTTCAATTCTCCGACCCGCAGTCGGGATGTCCCCGAATCCGTCGATCTGTGGGAGACCAGCGTGATCGCAGCCAATGTGTTCACCCGCCCCGAGACCATCGGTGGCATCGCCGCGATCCTCGCCGCGGTTATCGTGGCGCTCCGAATGACGCGCCCTTCGCGCAACCCCTTCAAGCTTCGCGGCTCGGCCAGCAAGGTGCGGGCCACCACCGCCGGCGGCGCCGGAGGCGAGACCCCGTTCCAGGTCGACAAGGCCGACGGGGCGGGCCGCACCGTCACCTTCTCCGACGTGGCCGGCCTCGACGAGGCCAAGGCCGAGCTGCGCGACGTCGTCGAGTACCTCTCCCACCCCCAGCGGTTCCAGAACCTGGGCGCCCAGCTCCCGCAGGGGATCCTGCTCTACGGCATGCCGGGCTGCGGCAAGACGCTGCTGGCCCGGGCCCTGGCGGGGGAGACGGGCGTGCCCTTCTACTTCGTGTCGGCCACCAGCTTCGTGGAGAAGTTCGTGGGTCTGGGGGCGGCCAGGGTCCGCCAGCTGTTCGAGGCGGCCAAGCGCGACGCCCCCTGCATCATCTTCATCGACGAGCTGGACGCCGTCGGCCGCCACCGCAACGCCGACGTGTCGGGCGAGCGGGAGTTCGACCACACCCTCAACCAGCTCCTCGTCGAGCTGGACGGGTTCGCGGGCGCCAGCGGCGTGCTGATCCTGGGCGCCACCAACCGGCCCGAGCTGATCGACCCCGCCCTCCTGCGCCCGGGGCGGTTCGACCGCCGCATCCGGGTCGACCGCCCCGACCGCGACGGCCGGGAGAAGATCCTCAACCTCCACGCCATGCACCGCCCCGTCTCCCGCCGCGTCGACTGGGGCGAGGTGGCGGCCAACACGGCCGGGCTCACTGCCGCCGAGCTGGCCAGCATCGTCAACGAGTCGTGCCTGCTCGCCGCCCGCCGCCACCGCGACCGGGTCGGGCCCGACGACGTCGAGGAGGCGATGGCCCGGGTGCTGTCGGGCACGCACACGGCCAAGCTCATGGGCGAGGACGAGAAGCAGCTCGTCTCCGTGCACGAGGCGGGCCACGCCGTGCTGTCGGTGCTGCTGCGGGGGGTCACGCCCCCGCCCCGGGTGTCGATCATCAGCCGGGCCAACGCCTTCGGGCGCTCGCCCTGGTCGTCGGCCGACGACCGCGAGGTGCTCACCAAGCGGGAGCTGATGGCCCAGCTGATCGTGCTGCTCGGCGGCCGGGCGGCGGAGATGAACATGTTCGGCCAGCCCAGCACCCGCTCCGAGGACGACCTCGAGCACGCCGCCGCCCTGGCTCGCCGCATGGTGGAGCGCCTGGCCATGACCGGCCGGTTCGAGCTGGCGGGCGAAGCCGGCGGGGAGGGCAAGGGGCGCAGCTCCGACGACGGCGGCAGCGGGAGCAAGGAGGTCAGGGAGCTTCTCGTGCGGGCCGAGCAGGCGGCCCGCACCATCCTGCGCGACAACGAGCGTGACCTCAGCCGGGTCGCCCAGGAGCTGTTCGAGCGGGAGACGCTCACCGCCGCCCAGGTCCAGCAGCTGGTCCGGGGCTCGGCCGGGGGCGGGGCCGGGGGCGACGCCCCCGGCGGCGAGGCGCGCGGGGCCTGAC
>DATLGZ010000468.1:0-1936 GCA_035540235.1 Acidimicrobiales bacterium
ATGTGGGAGGCCCCGCCGCCGCGGGGCCGAGTGGATCTGCCCGGTGCAGGGCCCGCTCGCCTTCAGCAACGACTACGGGGCGCCCCGCGGCGGCGGGGCCTCCCACATGGGCAACGACATCCTCGCCGCCAAGGGCACGCCGGTGGTGGCCAACGTCTCGGGAGTGGTGACCCACCGCACGGGGGCGATCAGCGGCCTCGCCTACTTCCTGGCCGGCGACGACGGCAACCGCTACTTCGGCGCCCACCTCGACTCCTTCGGCGCCAGCGGCCGGGTGGCGGCCGGCACCGTCATCGGGACGGTGGGCAACACCGGGGACGCGGCCGGCGGCCCGCCCCACCTCCACTTCGAGATCCACCCCGGCGGGAGCGGGAACGTCAACCCCTACCCCACCCTTGTGCGCTACTGCTGAGGCGCCGGCGATGAGATCGGGGCCGGCGGGCCGTCCAACCGGGTGTGAGCAACGGACACACGCCTCCGGTCCGGCGTAGAGATGGCGGCGATGCGCGACGCCGGCCGCCCCGCCTCGCCGTGATCGCGCCCGACGACCCCTACCGGCCCGTCCCCCAGACCGTCTACTGGGTGCGGACCGACGTGCTGCCCGCCGCCGACCCCGAGACCTACCGGGCGGCGGTCGTGCTCGCCTGCCCGGCCACGCCGGCGGGGACGGTGCCGGTGGTGACCCGCTCGGCCTCCGACCCCTTCGGCGTGGCCCACGGGCCCGACCGCCGCCTCGGGCTCACCTCCGAGGGCCGCTTCTCCCGCCGCCTCCCCGTGCCCGCCCTCCTGTGGTCGCCGGCCACCGCCGCCCCCCTCGGCCGCCTCGACGACGCCACCTTCGCCGCCGTCACGGCCCGGTTCGGGGCATGAGCGCCCTGGCCGAGCTGCACGCCGGGGCGGCCGGGCCCGCCTTCGTGGCCGAGCTGCAGCGCACCCTCCGGGCCGTGGGTGTGGCCCGCAACTTCCCCCCGCCCGAGGGCCACTCCCGCTGGGACGGAGCGGCGGTCCAGTCG
Organism: Acidimicrobiales bacterium; assembly: GCA_035540235.1. GTDB lineage: Bacteria > Actinomycetota > Acidimicrobiia > Acidimicrobiales > AC-14 > JBFMCT01. The sequence goes on from DATLGZ010000468.1 coordinate 1,014, forward strand.
GCCACCGCCGAGTTCCTGAGCGACGCCCAGACTCCCCGCCGCCTGGCCGACCTCGCTCTCCACTGCGCCGACGAGCACGCCCTGCGGGCCCGCCTGCAGGGCGCGGTGCGCAACTTCCTGGCCGACCTGGGGCGACGCACGCCCGTCGGCAAGCTGGTGGTGCGCATCAACGACGTGTTGTCCTCCGACGCCGGCTTCGTCCGGGTGGGGGGCCGCTGGGGGCTGGCCGGCGGCCCCGACGGCCCGGGGGCCGACGACCCCGACGGGCTGGCGCGCGCCGTCCTCGGCGTGGACGTGGTCGTGCCCGCCTGGGGCCACGAGGCGGCCCGGACCGCCCCCGTCGCCAACCGGGCCTCCATCGCCTCCCTGTGCCGCAGGCTGCTGGAGGCGGCGGGGGGGACCCTGACCGTGCGCAGCCTGGCCCGGGCCATCGGCCACCGCCTCGGGCTGGGCCAGGCCCCGCTGTCGCTCGAGGTGGACGGCCTCGACCCGCCCGCCGGCGCCGTGCCCGGCCTGGCGCCCGCCGCCCACGACAGCACCGGCGCGGCGGCCGTGCGGCAGGTGCGGGCGGTCGAGGTGCTGGGGCTGCTGGGCGACCGGGAGCGGCTGGCGGTGGCGTTCCCGGAGTACTCGGTGCGGGAGCTGGGGCCGGTCCTGGGCACCGGCCCCTCGCAGTCCCATCTCGTCCGCCGGCGGGCGGTGGAGACCATCCGGGCCGAGCTGGTCGACGACGACGACGCCGAGGCGGTGGCCCTGCTGGTGCTGGAGCTGGCGCGGACGTGGGCGGAGGAGGCGGACACCGGAGCGGGTTCCGCCGTACTGGTCGGCCGATGACCCGTCCCGGCCCGGCCCACCCCCTCGACGTCGAGCTGGCCGACCTGGCCGACGGGGCCCTCGCCGCCGACCGGGCCGCCGCCCTCGAC
>DATLGZ010000469.1:0-3309 GCA_035540235.1 Acidimicrobiales bacterium
GCGTGAACCCCTCGAGCTGGCGGCGCAGGACCGACGCGATGTCGTCGGCGTTGAACTCGAAGTTGGGCATGGCTGCCATCAGATGGTCTCCCGCAGTTTGTCGAGGCGGTGGCGGACGGAGCCGTCGATCACGGTGTCGCCGACGCGGGCGACGAGGCCGCCCATGACGCTCGGGTCGACCACCACCATCACGTCGATCTGCTTGCCCAGGGCGGTGGAGAGGGCCTGGGCGACGCGAGCCTGCTGGTCGGCGTCGAGGGCCACCGCGGAGCGGACCTCGGCCACCTCGTGCTGGCGCTCGGAGGCGGCCAGGCGGGTGAAGCGGTCGATGATGGCCACCAGCTGGGCGGCCCGGCCCGCGCTCACGAGGAACCCGACCAGGGCGGCGGTGAGGGGCGAGGCCTTGGCCCCCACCACCTCCTCCACGATCGACACCCGCTTCTCGACCGGCAGCTCCTGGTTGGTGAGCGCGCCCCGCAGGGCGTCGTTGGTCTCGTAGGCCCGGGCGAAGTGGAACAGCTCGCTGGAGGCGCGGTCGACCAGGCCCTCGCCGCGCGTCACCGCCAGCAGGGCCTCGGCGTAGCCGTTGACCCGTTCGTCCCGGTCGTCGCCGGTCACCGTCAAGAGTTGCTGCCCACCGTGCTCGAGCCAACATTGTCGATGAACCGCTCCACCAGGGCGCGGTTGGTGTCACGGTCGAGGTTCTTCTCCACGACCTTCTCGGCCAGCTCGATGGAGAGCAGGGCGACGCGGGCCCGCAGCTCGGCCATGGTGCGGGTGGCCTGGGCGTTGATGTCGTCCTGCGCCCGGGCCTTGAGCTCGGCGACCTCGGCCTCGGCCTGCCGGCGCAGGTCCTGGCGGATCTTGTCGGCGGCCTGGCGGGCCTCCTCCACGATGCGGGCCGACTCGGCCTTGGCGTCGGCCAGCTGGCGGCGGTACTCCTCCAGCACCGCCTCGGCCTCGCTCTTGGCCTTGTCGGCCTCGGCCAGGCTGGCGCGGATGCGCTCGGAGCGCCCCTCCATGCCCTTCTTGATGGCCGGGTAGCCGAGCTTGTACATGAGGAACAGGAGGATGACGAAGGAGATCCCGCCCCAGATGATCTCGTTGGTGGCGGGCAGGATGGGGTTGGGGGGCTCCCCCTCCGTGACCGCCAGCAGTGCTGCCAGCATGGCTGCCTCCTAGGCGTACTTGAGGAGGATGAAGACGACGAAACCGATCAGGGCCAGGGCCTCGGTGAAGGCGATGCCCAGGAACATGGTGACGCGCACCATGCCGGCCGCCTCGGGCTGGCGGGCCATGGCGGTGATGGCGTTGCCGACGACGATGCCGATGCCGATGCCGGGGCCGATGGCGGCGGCGCCGTAACCGATACCGGCGCCGATGGCGCTCAGCCCGTCGAGGAACTCGTCGGGGGCAGTTTGGGCCAACAGGTCGAGCAAGGGGTCCTCCTTGGTCCGAAGATCAGTGCTCGGGATGCATGGCGCCGCCGATGTAGACGGCCGTGAGGATGGTGAAGATGAACGCCTGCAGCACCGACACCAGGATCTCGAAGGCGGTGAGAAGGATGAGCATGGCGAAGGGCAGCGGCAGGATGACGGCGAGCAGGCTCTTGGTCCACAACGTGGCCGAGAGCACCGCGAAGGTGACCAGCAGCAGGTGGCCGGCGAGCATGTTGGCGAAGAGTCGGACAGCCAGGGAGAAGGGCCGCACGAAGATCGTCGAGATGAACTCGATCAGGGCCACGAGGGGCAGCAGGGCGCCGGGCACGCCCGGTGGGAAGACGATCGACTTGAAGTAGCCGCCCAACCCCTGGCTCTTGATGCCGACGACGTTGTAGATCACCCACACCAGCAGGGCCATGAACGCGGGTAGGGCCATGCGGCCGTTCACCGGCATCTGGATGCCGGGGACGACCTCCCAGATGTTGGTGACGAAGATGAAGAAGAACATCGTGACGAGGAAGGGCGTCCACGGCAGCCCGGCCGGGCCCATCGTCTGGAGGATGATGTCCTTGCGCACGAAGTCGACGCCGACCTCTACGAAGTTCTGGACGCCCGTGGGCACCAGGTTCCCGGCGCTGTAGCGCCTGCCCGCCGACCAGAACAGGAAGAACACGACGAGCACGCTCGCCCACGTGAGCAGGACGATCTTGTTGACCTCGAACGGCGTGTCCTTCAGGAACAGCCCGGGCCACTCGATGAGGTGCTCGATCGGCGGAAAGTGCACGCGTTACCCCTTCGCTGCCGTTGAGGGCTTGACGGTGTCGGGTCGCTCCACGCCTCGCACGGTGGGGTAGGCGAGGGAGAGGGAGAGGTGGCGCGTCTCCCAGATGAGGAGGCCGAGATGGGTAATGATCAGCGTCAGCCCGAGCGGCACCATCTCCACCCAGGGCTGGTCCTTGACGGCCAGCACGGCCACGGTGATGAGCACCAGCCGGGCCACGAAGCCGCCCAGGGCGGCCACCACCACGAGGGCCAGGGCGATGCGGGCCGCCCCCGCCAGCAGGGTGGCGGCGACCAGGAAGTTGAGCAGCACGAGGCCGATGGCGAAGCCGGCGGAGGCGGCGCCGTCGAGGCCCCAGATGAGGCCGGCCACGGCCACGAGGGCGGGCAGCACCGGCCACGCCCGCCGGATCATGTCGGTGACCACCTCACGCTCGACGGCGGGGCCGGCGCTGGGTGGTGGTGCGAGCCGGGGCGGAGTCACACCCGCTCCTCAGCCGCCTGGGGCAGCACCGGGGGGCGCGACGCCCACGGGCCCGACTCCTCCAGCTTCTGCATGCGGTAGGCGTAGCCGTACCAGGTGCGCAGGAGGAGGCCGATGACGGCCAGCAGGGTGAAGAGGATGGTGAGCACGGGGCGGATGCCGGCCCGGCCGTCGAGCCAGTAGCCGGCGGCCCCGAAGATCACGGGGGTGACGGCCAGCTCGAAGGCGCGGGTGAACCCGTCGCCGAAGTTCCGGTAGAGGTCGCCCCGCTCGGTGGGCTCGTGGCCGGGGCTGACGCCGGCGGCGAGGGCGGCGGCGGCCGCCTGGCGGCTGACGAGCGAGCGCAGCGACCTGCGGCCCTGTGGGCGGCGATGCTGACGGTGATCGCCCTGGGGATGATCGCCCTGGGGATGATCGCCCTGGGGATTGTGGCCCGGTGGATTGTGACGTTGTGGAACGTCGGCGCGAGCGTCGTTGTCCCGGTCCCGCAGCTCCACTCGTCCTTCCCTTGACACTGCGACCCGCTCGTGCGGCGGGCCTTGTGAACGGTGGCGCAATCTAGGGGACTGCCCTCCGGAGTGGCAAGTCCACAACGAGCAGGGA
>DATLGZ010000470.1:0-2672 GCA_035540235.1 Acidimicrobiales bacterium
CTCGTGCTCGCCCCCCTCGGCATAGTGCTGGGGCCCGACGGGGCGGTGAAGGCGGCCACCCTCGCCGCCCAGGTCGTGGGCGGCTGGGGGGCGTACGTGTTGGCGTCGGCGCTGTGGCGCCGCCTGCCGCCGGAGGGCACGACGCTCGCCCCTCTCGTGGCTGCCCTCGTCTACGCCCTCCACCCCATCTTCCTGTCCCACGGCGCCCTCTTCGGCCACGAGACGTCGCTGTGGGTCATGGCCATCACACCGTGGCTGGCCTGGAGCGTGCGCCAGGCGTTCCAGGCCACGGAGGGCGGCGACGAGGGAGGACGCCACCGGCGGCGCTACGCGGTGCTGGCCGGCCTGCTGGCCGCGCTGGCCGTGCTCCAGCAGGCGGAACACGCCTACGGCCTGGCCCTGCTGTGCGCCATCCAGCTGCTGATCGAACTGGGCAAGGCCCGGGCGGTGGCCGGCGCAGCGCGCCGCATCGCCGCCCAGGCCTGTCTCGTCGTAGGCGTCGCCCTGGGGGCGGTCGCGTTCTGGCTCCTGCCGTTCCTGGCCCTGAGCGAATGGTTCATCCTCACGCCTCCCGAGGCAGTGCGGTCGGTGCTCATGGAGGGCGTCGGCGCCTTCCTGGGCCACGAGCCCGGGACGTTCCTCTCCCGGGCGGGGGCGATAGAGGGGACCGTGACCTTCGGCGGCGACCTGCTCACCGGCAACGTCTACCTGAGCTGGGTGTGCCTCGTGCCCACCTTCGCCACCGCCTTCCTGCTCGGCCGCCACGACGACGACGGGCACCTCTCCGCCATCCTGGTCGCGGGCATGATCGGCGTCTGGCTGTCGACGGCCGGCGTGCCCCTGGCCGACAGCGGTCCGGCCCAGCGCTTCGAGCTCCTGCCCTTCCTAGTCGTCGGGGGGCTGACGGGGCTGGTCGTCGGCAGCTGCCTCCGGCGGGTGGCGCCGGCCCGGGCCATGGTCGGGGCGGGGGTGGCGGCGATGGCGCTCATGGCCGCCGCCCCCTACGTGGCGCCGTTCCTGGCCCTCCAACGGGTGGTCCCGCTACTCGAGAGCATCCGCTTCCCCCGCTTCTACCCGGTCGCCGCCCTCGGGCTGGCGCTGGGGGCGGCCTACCCCCTGAGGTTCGTGTTCGCCTGGGCCCGGCGCCGCCGGCCCACGCTGGCGCCCGCCCTGACCGCGTCGGCCGCCCTCGTGCTGTTGGGGGCGTTCGCGGTCGACATCCACCCCTACCGGAGCTTCTACCGGGCGGCGCGCCCCGACGACGTGGAGGCCTACCGGCAGGTGGCGGCCACCCTGGCCGCCGTCGGGGGCGACCTGCGGGTAGCCACCCCCACCTTCGGCGACGCCCGCCACGTCGACGCCCTCCAGGGGGCGGGTGCCGAGCTGGCGGTGGGCTGGCCGCACCCGCTCGCGTCGCGGCAGGCGTGGCGGCTGACGGGCGAGGCGGTGATCGCCCCGCCCAGCTACCGGGAGGCCGCCCTGGGCCTGGCCTCGACCGGCTATATGGCGGTCGAGCAGCTGGCCGAGGACCGGCCGGGGCAGCTGCGGGTGGCGGGCGTCTACCTCGAGCGCAACCCGGCCGCCCTGGCCCGGGTGCGGGCCTACGGCAAGGTCGCCGTGGTCAGGGACGAGGCCATCGCCGCCGAGCTGGCCGTCTCCCTCGCCCACCGCAACGTGGCGGTCGTGACCGCCGGGCCCGAGGTGGCGGCCACCCTCGGGGAGCTGGTCTCCGCCGAGCACCTCGCCACCGACGCGTGCGACCACCGCGAGAGTGGCTCAGGGGCGCTGGCGCGGGAGGTGGCGATGGCATGCGCCCTCCACAACTGGGTCGGGGTCTTCGCCCCCGTCGAGGCCGTGCCCGTCACCGGGACCGTGGCCTTCGAGGTCAGGGCCGGCGCCGACGGGCTGAGCGGGGTCAGCCTCTGGCTCGACCGCCCGCCGGCCGGCGCCGAGCTGGTGCTGGCCGACGGCGCCACCGGGGAAGAGCTGGCCCGGGCCACGTCGTCGCTGCGGGACTGGGACGACAACGCCATGTACGCCTTCCGCTTCCCCCCCCTCGACGACTCGGGCGGCCGCCCGTACCGCGCCTCGGTGGCCTGCCCCGGCTGCGAACCCGAGGACGTGCCCGCCCTGCTCGTCAGCCGGGGGCCCCGGGGCGCGGGCAACCTCGTCTCGGGAGAAGGCACCGACCCGAGCCGGGCCGCCGCCTTCTCCCTCGTCTACGACGACTTCCCCGTGGCCGACCCGCCGGCCACCACGCTGCAGCCCACCCACGTGGGACCCGGGCGGTGGAGCGTGGGCGTGTCCGGCGCCGAACCGTCCCTCGTCGTGGTGGCCGAGGCCTACTTCCCCGGATGGAAGGCGACTGTCGATGGCCGGCCCGCCCCCGTGCTCAGGGCCGACGGCGCCTTCGTGGGTGTGGCGGTGGGCCCCGGCGACCACACCGTCGAGCTGGTCTACTCGGGGCCGGCGGCGGCCACCGCCGGCCGGCTGGTCACCGCCGCCACCCTCGCCGTGCTGGTGGTCGCCGGCCCGGTGGCACGGGCCCGCCACCGCCGGCGCCAGGCCCAGGCCCAGACCGCGCCGGGCCGGCAGCCATGAGCGCCGGCGCCCCCGCCGCCGACGAGCGCCAGGCCCCGGGCCGGGTGGGCTCCGTCGCCACCCATCTCCAC
>DATLGZ010000471.1:0-5555 GCA_035540235.1 Acidimicrobiales bacterium
GCTCACGTCGATGGATCGCGACGGCACCCGGTCGGGCTTCGACCTGGAGCTGACCCGGGCGGTGGTCGAGGCGGTGGGGGTGCCGGTGATCGCCAGCGGCGGGGTCGGCACCCTCGACCACCTCGTCGAGGGGGCGGTGAAGGGCGGCGCCGATGCCGTGCTCGCCGCCTCCATCTTCCACTTCGGCGAGCACACCGTGGCCGAGGCCAAGGCCCACCTGGCCGCCGCCGGGGTGGTGGTCCGGCCCGTCCAACCCCCGTTTCAGGCAGGCGGCCGGAGTTTCCGCGGGTCATCTGCCTGAAACGGCGGTTTGGGGGCGGGGTGACGGCGGCCCCCTGACCCTCCGCTAGCGTGGGCTCTTCGTCCCGCCTCGCGCCGGTGCTGGCGCGCCCGGCGCTCTGGCCCCGACCAGAGGAGCGAGCATGGCGCAGCCGCATCCGAAAGAGGTCACGCTGGCCCTGCAGGGAGGCGGCTCGCACGGGGCGCTCACGTGGGGCGCGCTCGACGCCATCCTCGCCGACGACCGCCTGCGGATCACGGCCATCAGCGGGACCAGCGCCGGCGCCATGAACGCCATCGTCGTGGCCGACGGCCTCCACCGCGCCGGCCGCAACGGCGCCCGGGAAGCGCTGGCCGCCTTCTGGCGGGCGATCGGCGACCTGGCTCGCTTCTCACCGATCCAGCCCGGCCCGTGGGACCGGCTGGCGGGACGCTTCAGCCTGGACGCCTCGCCCGGCTACGTCCTGTTCGACAACCTCACCCGCATCTTCTCGCCCTACCAGCTCAACCCGCTGGACATCAACCCCCTGCGGCAGTTCCTGCGGCGTCACATCGACTTCGACCGGGTCAACCGGTGCTCGGAGCTGAGCGTGTACGTCACCGCCACCAACGTGCGCACCGGGCGGGCCCGCATCTTCAGCCAGCCCCATCTGACGGTCGAGACCGTCCTGGCGTCGGCGTGCCTGCCCTACCTGCACCAGGCCGTGGAGATCGACGGCGAGGCCTACTGGGACGGCGGCTACACCGGCAACCCCGCCCTCTACCCCCTCGTCGACCACGAGCGGGGACGGGACATCGTGATCATCCAGGTCAACCCCATGGTCCGCCACGACCTGCCCCGCACCGCACGCGACATCCTGAACCGCCTCAACGAGGTGACCTTCAACTCGAGCCTCGTCAAGGAGCTGCGGGCCATCCACCTCCTGCACGAGCTGATCGAGGCCGAGGGGCTGGAGCTGGAGCGCTACCGGGACATGCGCCTGCACCTGATCCACGCCGACGAGGAGGTGCAGGACCTCAAGGCCTCCAGCAAGCTTAACGCCGACTGGAGGTACCTCACCCACCTGCGGGACCGCGGCCGGGCGTGGGCCACCGGTTGGTTGGAGGCCCACTACGACGCCGTCGGCGAGCGCTCGACGCTCGACCTCGACGAGCTGTTCGCCGACGCCTTCCGCCCTCCCGACGTCGACGACCACCAGCCCGGGGACGGGGCGGGGTAGGCGCGCCAATGGTGGGCGTGCTGGTGGTGGTCGTCGCTCTCGCCCTCCTCATGTGGCTGGCCTTCCGGGGCGTGAGCATCCTGATCCTGGCGCCGGCGCTGGGGGCGCTGGTGGTGGCGGCCACCTTCGAGCAGCCGGTGCTGGCCACCTACACCCAGGTGTTCATGGTGGCGGTGGGCGGCTTCATCGTGAGCTACTTCCCCGTCTTCCTGCTGGGGGCGATCTTCGGCAAGCTGATGGAGGACTCGGGCAGCGCCGACGCACTGGCCAACGCCATCAGCCGCCGCCTGGGGACTCCCCGGGCGATCCTGGCGGTGGTGGCCTCCTGCGCCCTCATGACCTACGGGGGCGTCTCCCTGTTCGTCGTCGCCTTCGCCGTGTTCCCCATCGCCGCCGCCCTCTTCCGCCGGGCGGGCCTGCCCAAGCGGCTCATACCCGGCACGATCGCCCTGGGCGCCTTCACGTTCACCATGACGGCCCTGCCCGGGACCCCCGCCATCCAGAACGCCATCCCCATGCCCTACTTCGGCACGTCGGCCTTCGCCGCGCCCGGCCTCGGCATCCTCACCGGTGCGCTCATGTTCGGCCTGGGGCTGGCGTGGCTCCAGTACCGGGCCCGGCGGGCCGCCGGCGAGGGCTACGGCGACCACCCCGACACGCCGCCCCAGCCCGACGCCATGATGCGCGAGCGCGCCTCGGGTGAGGGGTTCGACGTCGCCGAGGCCCTCCCGGCCGCACCGGCGCGGGAGCCACCTCCCACTGCGGTGGCCGTGTTGCCCCTCGTGCTGGTCATCGCCGTCAACCTCGCCTTCACCACCTTCGTCATCCCCGCCATGGACACCGACTACCTGGCCGCGGTGGAGTACGGGGCGACCACCGTCGAGTCCGTCCGCGGGCTGTGGTCGATCATCGCCGGGCTGGTCGTCGCCATCGTCGTGCTCGTCGCCCTGAACTGGTCCCGCCTCCCGCAGCCGGCCCGCACGCTCGACAGCGGCGCCAACGCATCCCTGCTGCCGATCTTCAACACCGCCAGCCTGGTCGGCTTCGGCGCCACCGTCGCCTCGCTGCCGGCGTTCGCCCTGATCCGGGACGCGGTGGTCGGCGTGGGCGGGGAGAACCCCCTCATCTCGCAGGCGATCTCGGTCAACCTGCTGGCGGGCATGACCGGGTCGGCGTCGGGGGGCATGAGCATCGCCCTGTCGACCCTGGGCGAGACCTATCGCGACATGGCCGACGCGGCGGGGATCGCCCCCGACCTCATGCACCGGGTGGTCGCGGTCGCCACCGGCGGCCTCGACGCCCTACCCCACAACGGGGCGGTGATCACCCTCCTGGCCATCTGCGGGCTCACCCATCGCGACTCCTACCTCGACATCGCGGTGGTGGCCGTCGCCATCCCCATCGTGGCCCTGGTGTTCCTGATCGGCATGGGCACCGTCTTCGGCAGCTTCTAGACCCTGGTCGGGGGCCCGGCACCCGGACGACCAGGTTCTAGGCAGAAGGCGTCGAATGCCGACGCCAACTGCCTGAAAGGGCTCGACGGCGGCCCGTTGGGGGCTCGCCCGGAGGGCGGTGGTCGGGTTATCCCGACCCGAAGATCACGGCTCGCCCCGTAGCCGCCCGAGGCCGGGGTCCGTACGGTGAACGTGTGGTCAAGACGGTCCTGCACCCGTGGCGGTCCGGCCGGCTGTGGGCGGCGCTGGCTCACACCGCCCTCGACCTGCCCGTCGGGCTGGCCGTCACCGTCCCCACCGCCGTGCTCGTGGGCCTGACCGCCGGCCTGGCCATCACCCTCCCCCTCGCCGTCGTCCCCGCCACCCTGCTGCTGGCCTGGACGGGCCTCATGGCCCGGGTCGAGCGGAGCAGGGCCGCCGCCCTCCTCGGCCGGTCCATCGCCGACCCGGTGGCGCCCCTGCCCCCCGGCCCCCTGTGGCCGAAGGTGAAAGCGGCGGCCACGTCGGCCCCCCGCTGGCGGCAGGTTGGCTACTGCCTGCTCCGCCTGCCCGCCGGCGCCGTGCTGTTCACCGCCGTGGTCGGGGCCTGGGCCGGCTCCCTGACCCTGCTGGGCCTGCCCCTCTACGCCCCCGCCCTCCCCGGCGAGACCGCCCGTCTGTGGCTGGTGAGCGCCACCCAGGGGCCGGCCACCGTCGCCCTCGCCCTCGCCGGCCTGACCGGCCTCGTCGCCGCCGCTCCCTGGCTGACCGTGGCGGCAGCCCGGGTAGACGGGGCGGTGGCGGGTTGGCTGCTGGGGCCCACCCGGGCCGGTGTGCTGGCCGAGAAGGCGTCCCGGGCGGAGACGGGGCGGGCCGCCGCCGTCGAGGCGGCCGAGGCCGAGCGGCGCCGTATCGAGCGCGACCTCCACGACGGCGCCCAGCAGCGCCTGGTCGCCCTGGCCGTCGACCTGGGCTCCGCCCGCGAGCGCATGGAGACCGACCCCGAGGGCGCCCGCTCGCTGGTGGCCGAGGCCCACGAGGAGGCCAAGGCCGCCCTGCGGGAGATCCGCGACCTGGTGCGGGGCATCCACCCCGTCATCCTCGAGGACCGGGGCCTCGACGCCGCCCTGTCGGCGGTGGTCGCCCGCTCGCCCGTCCCCGTCGACCTGCGGGTCGAGCTGGGCAGCCGCCGCCTGCCCCAGGCGGTGGAGAGCGCCGCCTACTTCGTCGTCTCCGAGTCCCTGGCCAACGTGGCCCGCCACGCCCGGGCCACCCGGGCCTCTGTCTCCATGGCCGCCACCGCCGACCGGCTGGTGGTCGAGGTGCACGACGACGGGGTGGGCGGGGCCGACCCCGCCGCCGGCACCGGCCTGCGGGGGCTGCGCGACCGGGTCGTCGCCCTGGGCGGCGCCCTCGACATCCTGAGCCCGCCGGGCGGGCCCACGACCGTGCTGGTGGAGCTGCCGTGCGGGTCCTGATCGCCGAGGACTCGGTGCTGCTGCGGGCCGGCCTCACCCGCCTCCTGATCGACGCCGGGGAGGACGTCATCGCCTCGGTGGGCGACGCCGACGCCCTGCGGGCGGCGGTGGAGCGCCACCGCCCCGACCTGGCCGTGGTCGACGTGCGCATGCCCCCGACCAACACCGACGACGGCCTGCGGCCCGCCCTCCACATCCGGGCGACCCAGCCCGAGGTCGGCATCCTGGTCCTCAGCCAGTACGTGGAGGAGCGCTACGCCACCGAGCTGCTGGCGGGGGCCACCGGCGAGGCCACCGGCGGCCTCGGCTACCTGCTCAAGGACCGGGTGGCCGACGTGTCGGACTTCGTCGCCGCCGCCCGCCGGGTGGGGGAGGGCGGCACCGCCCTCGACCCCGAGGTGGTGGCCCAGCTACTGGCCCGCAGCCGCCGCCGCGACCCCCTGGCCGCCCTGTCGCCCCGGGAGCGCGAGGTGCTGGGCCTGATGGCCGAGGGCCTCACCAACGCCGGCATCGCCCGCGCCCTGGTCGTCAACGAGAACACCGTGGAGAAGCACGTGACGAACATCTTCACCAAGCTCGACCTGCCCGCCGCCCAGCACAGCCACCGCCGGGTGCTGGCCGTCCTCCGCTGGCTGGGGGCGTGATGGCGACCGGCGCCGGCACCGCCGGCACGACCGCCCGGCGGGCGTGGCTCGTGGCCGGCAGCGTAGTGGCGGTGGTGGCGGTGGGGATGGCCACCTTCGGGCTCGTCAACGTCGTCGCCCGGGAGGTGGTGACCGAGCGGTCGACGTTCCCCGCCGCCGGCCTGGCCCGCCTCGACGTCGACGGCCGCCACGGCCGGGTCGAGGTGGTGGGCTCCGCTGGCGCCGAGGTCAGCGTCGAGGCCCGCATCACCCACGGCATCCGCCGCACCCGCCACCACGCCCGGGTCGAGGGCGGGGTGCTGCGCCTGTCCACCGAGTGCCCTCCCGGCCCGCCGCTGTGGTGCAACGTCGACTACCGGATCGTGGTGCCGTCCCGGCTGGCGGTGGAGGCCACCACCCGCAACGGGTCGATCGAGGTCCGGGACGTGGACGGCGCCGTCACCGCCCACACCAGCAACGGGGCGGTGCGGGCCGCCCGCCTGGGCGGCCACGCCGACCTGC
>DATLGZ010000472.1:0-3833 GCA_035540235.1 Acidimicrobiales bacterium
GGCAGGGTGGGGAACGACGCCTACATGTCCGCCTGGAGCCTGCTCGCCGTACCCCTCTGCCTGGCTGTCGTCGTCGGTCTGCTGTGGGGGGTGGCGTGGTTCGAGAGGCGCATGCTCTCGCCCCGGTCGATGATCCTCTACACGGTGCGCTCCCGCCACGCCGGCCCCGACACGGTGGAGGTGCTCATCGCCTCCCAGTCGGAGGGCCTGCTCCGCAACCTGCGCTGACCCGCCCGTAGAGCGTGGTCCGCTGGGCCAGCGGGCGGCCGAGCGGGCCCACGATGGCCTGGAAGTCGTGCTCGTCCATGCGCTGGCCGTGCGACGCCCCCGCCGCCCGGGAGATGTTCTCCTCGCCCAGGGTCCCACCCAGGTCGTTGGCCCCCGCCTGCAGGGCCTGGCGGGAGCCCTGTGAGCCCATCTTCACCCACGAGACCTGGATGTTGGGGACGAGCGGCCCGTAGGCGATGCGGGCCACCGCGTGCATGAGCAGGGCCTCGCGGAAGGTGGGCCCGGGCCGGGCCCGGCCCTGGAGGTAGATGGGGGCGGCCATGTGCACGAAGGGCAGGGGGACGAACTCGGTGAAGCCGCCCGTCTCCCGCTGGAGGTCGCGCGTGCGCACCAGGTGGCGGGCCCAGTGCACCGGCGACTCCACCGAGCCGAACATGATCGTGATGTTCGACCGCAGGCCCAGCCCGTGGGCGGTGCGGTGGGCGTCGAGCCACTCGTCGGTGGTCACCTTGTCGGGGCACAGCACGGCCCGCACCTCGTCGTCGAGGATCTCGGCGGCGGTGCCGGGCAAGCTGCGCAGGCCGGCGTCCATGAGCCGGCCCAGGTAGCGGTCGAGCGGCTCGCCCAGCCGCCGCGCCCCCTCGGTGACCTCCAGGGCGGTGAAGCCGTGGACGTGGATCCCCGGCGCGGCCGCCTTCACCGCCCGGCACACGTCGATGTAGTAGTTCCCGTCGAAGCTGGGGTGGATGCCGCCCTGGAGGCACACCTCGGTGGCCCCGCCCGCCACCGCCTCCTCCACCCGCCGCTGAATCTCCTCGATCCCCAGCAGGTAGGGGTCGCCCCGCAGGTTGAGCGAGAGGGGGCCCTTCGAGAAGGCGCAGAACCGGCACTTGAACGTGCACACGTTGGTGTAGTTGATGTTGCGGTTGGCCACCCACGTGACCTCCTCGCCCGCGATCCGCCGCCGCAGGTCGTCGGCTACCTCGGCCACCGCCGCCACCTCCGGGCCCCGGGCCGAGAACAGGGTGGCCAGCTCGTCCACCCCCGGTTCCTGGCCGGCCCGCACCCCGGCCAGCACCTCGGCCACCGGCCCGCCGCCAGCGGGGCCGGCGGGGCCGGCGGGGCCGGCGGGGCCGGGCACTAGCGGCGGCGGTGAGCGGTCGCCGCCGGCCGCCCAGCAATCGTCGCGGGCGAGGCCCTCGGCGTCGGCCCGCTCGAGCACCCGGCGGCGCACGGCGGGGTCGAGCCAGCGCTCCCCCCGGGCCACGAAGCTCGGGTAGACGGTCAGGCGGGGGGCGAGCACGAACCCTCGGGCCTCGGTGACCCGGCGGAGGCGGTCGAGCCCCGGCCACGGGCGCTCGGGGTTGACGTGGTCGGCGGTCACCGGGGAGACGCCCCCCCAGTCGTCGATGCCGGCGTCGAGCAGGGGCCCGAAGTCGTCGGAGAGGTTGGGCGGGGCCTGCAGGCGCACCCCGCCGGGAAGGACGAGGCGGGCGGTGGCCACCGTCCACAGCAGCTCGTCGAGGGGGCAGGGCGGCCAGCCCTGCATGGCCGTGCCCGGCTTGGGCCGGAAGTTCTGGACGATCACCTCCTGAACGTGGCCGTGGCGGCGGTGCGAGGCGGCGATGGCCTCCAGGGCCTCGATCCGTGATTCCCGGGTCTCCCCGATGCCGACCAGCACGCCGGTGGTGAAGGGGATGCCCAGCTCGCCGGCCGCCTCGAGGGTCGCCAGCCGGCGGGCGGGCGCCTTGTCGGGCGCCCCCCGGTGGCACGCCAGCCCGCCGTCGAGCGACTCCACCATCATCCCCTGCGACGGCGCCATTGCCCGCAGGGCGCACAGTTCGTCCCGCCCCAGCGCCCCCGCGTTGGCGTGGGGGAGCAGCCCCGTCTCCTCCAGCACCAGCCGGCACATGGCCACCAGGTAGCCGACGGTGGAGCGGTGGCCGTGCTCGTCGAGCCAGGCCCGGGCGTCCGGGTAGCGGTCCTCGGGCGCCTCGCCCAGGGTGAACAGCGCCTCGTGGCACCCGGCCGCTGCCCCCCGCCGGGCCAGGGCGAGCACCTCGTCGGGGTTCAGGTAGGGCGACGCCAACCGGGCCGGGGCGGTGGCGAACGTGCAGTAGCCGCACCGGTCGCGGCACAGCCGGGTCAGGGGGATGAACACCTTGGGCGAGTAGGTGATGCGGCGGCCGGTGAGGCGGTCGCGGCGAGCGGCGGCCCGGGCGAGGAGGGCGTCCACCGCTCAGCCGCCGTCCACGTCGGGCTCCACGTACATCACCCGCGCCTCGGGGACCACCTGGCGCACCTTGCCCTCGAGGGCGTCGATCACCTGCGAGACGGTGCGGGCGTCGGCGTTCTCCACCAGCTCGATCTTGGCCCCGACCAGCAGCTCGTCGGGCCCGAGGTGCTGGGTGCGCATGTGGATCAGGCGGCGCACGTTGGCGTCACCCTCGAGCGCGTCCCGGATGGCCTGCTCCTGGGCGGGCGACGCCGCCTCCCCGATCAGCAGGCTCTTCATCTCGATGACGAGGACGACGGCGATCACGCCCAGCAGCAGGCCGATGGCGATGGAGCCGACCGCGTCCCAGCGGGGGTCGCCGGTCAGCTCGGCCAGGCCCACGCCGCCCAGGGCGAAGAACAGCCCGGCCATGGCCCCGATGTCCTCCAGCAGCACCACCGGCAGCTCGGGCGACTTGGCCGTGCGCACGAACCTCCACAGCGAGCCCGCCTGCCGGCGGGGCTCACGGCTCTCCACCACCGCGGTGCGCAGCGAGAAGAACTCCAACACGATGCCGAACAGCAGGATGCCCACGGCCCACCCCAGCGCGGTGACCTCGTGGGGGTGGCGCACCTTGTCGATCCCTTCGTAGAGGGCGAACAGCGAACCGAGGGTGAACAGGATGAGGGCGACGACGAACGACCAGAAGTACCGCTCCCGCCCGTAGCCGAAGGGGTGCTGGGGCGTGGCCTTGCGCTTGGCCCGGGCCCCTCCCAGCAGCAGAAGGGCCTGGTTGGAGGTGTCGGCCACCGAGTGGACCCCCTCGGCCAGCAGCGACGCCGACCCGGTGACGCCGAAGCCGACGAACTTGGCCACCGCGATCCCGGCGTTGGCGATGCACGCCGCCACCACCGCCCGGCGGCTGCCCCCTTCCATGGCGCTGGAGGGTACCGGCGGCGCCGGTCAGCCGACGTCGCCGGCGGCGGCCGGGTCGACCAGCCACACCACCCGCTCGGCCCGCACCCGGACCGCCGGGCAGGCCGGGTCGCCCCGGCGCACCGCCGCGAACGCCTCCGCCTTCTCCTCGCCCGCCACCGTGACCACCACCAGGCGGGCCCGGGCGATGCCGGAGTAGGTGAGGGTCATCCGCTGGAAGCGGTTCTGGCCGGTCGGGTCGTCGTTGAGCACGACAAGGCGGCCGGGGTCGGCCTCCAGGGCGGGGGAGCCGGGGAAGAGGGACGCGGTGTGGCCGTCGCCGCCCAGCCCGAGGTGCACGAGGTCGAGGCGGCCGGCCTGGGCGATTCGCTGCTGGTAGGCGTCGGGGCCCTCCTCGCAGCGCATGGGGTAGACGGCGTTGGCCGCCCCGACCCGCTCCAGCAGCGCCTCCCGG
>DATLGZ010000473.1:0-2136 GCA_035540235.1 Acidimicrobiales bacterium
CTGACGACGGCCATGAGATCCTCCCCGTAGACGGACACGAACCTCCCCGCTGGCGGTCACGAAACCTCCCCACGGACGGCCAGCACATCTCCCCATCGCCTGTCCGCTGATCCGCCGGTATCCACTGGCGGGCGGCCCCTCCCCGGTGAACTCGGAGTGCTTATCCACCGAGCCCGAGGAGGGACCACGTGAAGCATGCCGAGGAGATCATGGAAATACTCGAAGCGTTCGACCTGACCCGTAGTTACCGCAGCGCCGCCGAGTTGGCGGGCTGTGACCACCACACCGTCGCCCACTGGGTGGCCCGCCGTGACGCCGGCGAACTGACGGCTATCGCCGTGCGCCGGGACCAGCTCATCGACCCGTTCCTGGCCAAGCTCGAGGAGTGGATGGAGGCCAGCAAGGGCAAGGTCCGCGCCGACGTGGCCCACAAGAAGTTGCTGGCCCTGGGCTATGGCGGCTCCGAGCGCACCACACGGCGAGCGGTGGCCGCGGCCCGCAAGTCCTGGCTGGCGGGCAACCGCCGGGTGCACCGGCCCTGGGTGCCCGAGCCCGGCCTGTGGTTCCAGTGGGACTTCGGCACCGGCCCCGTCGTCGACGGCGTGGGCACGCTGTTGTTCTGCGCCTGGCTGGCCTGGAGCCGATTCCGGGTGATCATCCCCATCCGCGACCGGTCCCTGCCCACCGTGGTGGCCGCCATCGACGCCGCCTTGCGCCGCTTCGGGGGTTGTCCGACCTATGGGCTGACCGACAACGAGAAGACCGTCACCATCGAACACGTCGCCCGCATCGCCATCCGCAACCCCGAAATGGTGGCCGCGGCGGCCCATTACGGACTGACGGTGGCGACCTGCCTGCCCGCCGACGCTGCGACCAAGGGCGGCTCGGAGGCCACCGTGCGGGTGGCCAAAGCCGACCTGGTGCCGACGGAGGCCAACCTAGGTGGCGCCTACGGGAGCTGGGCCGAGCTCGAAGCCGCCGCCGAGGCCCTGTGCGCCGAGCTCAACGCCCGCGCGCACCGCGTCACCCGGCGCCCGCCGGCGGAGATGCTCGTCGAGGAGCGCTCCCGCCTGCACCGCCTGCCCACCCATCCCTACACCGCCGCCTTCGGGGTCACCCGCACCGTCGGCTGCCCCCAGCCGATGGTCCAGCAGGACTGGTGCCTGTACTCGGTGCCCTCGGTCCTCGCCGGCGAGACCGTGTGGGTGCGCGTCCACGGCTCCGAGGTGGTCATCACCCACGTCGGCGCCGACGGGCCCGTCGAGGTGGCCCGGCACCTGGTGACCACCCCGGGCAATCCCCGGGTGGACCCGGCGCACTTCCCGGCCCAGCCCGAAGGCGCCCTCAACCGCACCCCGGTGGCGGCCAATGCGGCGGAGGCCGAGTTCCTGGCCATCGGCGACGGGGCGGTGCTGTGGTTGAAGGAGGCCGGGGCGGTGGGGGCGAGCAGGGTACGGGCCAAGATGGCCGACGCCGTGGCCCGGGCCAAGCTCAGCGGCGTCGAGGCCGTCAACTGGGCCCTCGGCCATGCCGCGGTCTACGGCCGTTTCGCCGAGGCCGACCTGGCCTCCATCCTGGCCCATCGCGGCGGCGCCGGTGAGCGCAGCCGGGCCGGCGAGGACCACACGCTGCAGCCCGGCACCTCCGCTTGGGAGGGATTCGGCCGATGAAGCTCCGCCACGACGTCATGGCCGACGACGCCGTTCTCGACGACGCGGTCGGCGACACCACCATCCTCGACGACGAGCGCCTCGCCGACGATCTGGCCGGGCTCGTCGAGTTCACCGCCGCCTTCCTGGCCCGGGCCGAGGGCCCGCTACTGCGGTCGGACTTCGCCCGCTTCACCTATGGCGCCTACACCCTCGGGCAGCTGCGGGCCGACCTGGGCCGCCTCGGCGCGTGGATCAGGGGCAACGCATGAGGGCCCCCGAACCGCCGCCCCTCGACGCCGAGCTGGAGGGGCTCCTGCGCCGCATGCGCCTGCCCCACATCCGCCGCACCGCCCCCGAGGTCCTGGCCACCGCCCGGGCCCAGCGATGGGAACCCGCGGAGGTGCTGCGGGTGCTGCTGGTCGAGGAGGTGGCCGGCCGGGAACGTTCCTCGAAGGCCACCCGCCGGGCCGCCGCCGCCTTCCCC
>DATLGZ010000474.1:0-4879 GCA_035540235.1 Acidimicrobiales bacterium
GGCGTAGCCCACCACCAGGGCGGCGAGCATGGTGAGCCCGCCCATGGTCGGGGTGCCCGCCTTGGTCACGTGGCCCTGGGGCCCGTCCTCCCGGATCTGCTGGCCGATCCCCCGCACCTGCAGGGCCCGTATGAGCAGGGGCGTGCCCAGCATGGCCACCAGCAGGCCGACGGTGGCGGCGACGAGGAGGGCTACCACCGCCGCGACCCGTCGAGCAGGCGGAGGGCGAACCGCTCCAGGCCGGCGGCCCGGCTGGCCTTGAACAGCACGGCGTCGCCCGGGCCGAGGCCGGCCAGCACCCGGTCGACTTCGGCCTCGCCCGCCGGAGGGAGCCCGTACTCGCCGGTGCCGAAGGCCACCACCTCGATCCCCAGGCCGGCGGCCACGCCGACCATGCGGCGGTGCTCCGCCTCCGACGCCGGCCCCAGCTCGAGCATGGGACCCAGCACCGCCACCCGCCGGCCTCCGCCGGCCACGGGGGCGGCGGCCAGGGCCTGCAGGGCGGCCTCGGTGGAGGCGGGGTTGGCGTTGTAGGCGTCGTTGAGCACGACCGTGCCGGAGGGCGAGCGCCCCACCTCCATCCGCCAGCGCGACGGGGTGGCGTCGGCCAGGCCGGCGGCCACCTCGGCCAGGTCCACACCGAGCACCAGGGCGGCCGCTGCTGCCGCCGCCGCGTTGCCGGCCTGGTGGGCGCCCCGGGCCTCCAGCCGCAGGGCCACCCCGCCCCACGGGGTCTCCAGGGTGAACGAGGCCCGCAGCTCCTCGTCGAGGCGCACGCCGGCGGCCCGCACGTCGCCGGCGCCCACCCCGAAGGTGAGCACCGCCGCCTCGGTGCGGCGGGCCATGGCCAGGACCCGGGGGTCGCCGGCGTTGAGCACGGCCGTCCCCGAGGCGGGCAGAGCCTCGACCAGCTCCGCCTTGGCCGCCGCCACCCCCTCGATCGACCCCAGGAACTCGGTGTGAGACAGGCCCACGTTGGTGACCACCCCGACCGTCGGGCGGGCGATGGCGCACAGCCAGCGGATGTGGCCGGGGCCGCGTGCGCCCATCTCCAGCACCGCCGCGGAGGCCTCGTCGGGGGCGTTGACGAGGGTGAGGGGCAGGCCCAGCTCGTTGTTGTGGCTGGCCTCGCTCACCGCCGCCGGCCCGTGGCGGCGCACGACCGCACCCAGCAGGTCCTTGGTCGAGGTCTTGCCCGTCGACCCGGTGACGCCCACCACCCGGTCGGGGAGGCGGCCGCGGGCGAGGCGGCCGAGGTCGGCGAGAGCGGAGGCGGTGTCGGCCACCACCGCGGCGGGAGCGGCGGCCGGGCCGCCTCGCGAGGACGGCTGGCCTCCCGGCCCCGTGCGAGCCGTGACGTAGGCGGCCGCCCCCGCCTCCAGGGCGTGGTCGATGAAGTCGTGGCCGTCGCGGCCGGCGACCACCGGCACGAACAGCTCGCCGCCCCTGACCAGGCGTGAGTCGATGGTGGCGCCCTCGACCGCCACGTCGGGGCCGACGAGGCGCGCGCCCGGGATCTCCGACAGCCGGAACCTCATGACGCCAGCAGCTCCCGGGCCACGTCCCGGTCGTCGAAGGGGACGGTCCGCCCCCCGGCGAGGACCTGGGTCGTCTCGTGGCCCTTGCCCGCGATCACCACCACGTCCCCGGGGCGGGCGGCGGACAGGGCGAGGGCGATGGCGGCCCGCCGGTCGGGCTCCACCACCAGCGCCTCGGGCCGGCCCACCCCGGCCCGCACCTCGGCGATGATCGCCAGCGGGTCCTCGTTGCGGGGGTTGTCGGAGGTGAGCACGGCCAGGTCGGCCAGGCGGGTGGCCACGTCGCCCATGGCGGGGCGCTTGGCGTGGTCGCGGTCGCCGCCCGCGCCGAAGACGGCCACCACCCGGCCCTCCCCCGCCAGCTGGCGGGCGGTGGCCAGCACCTTCTCCAGGCCGTCGGGCGTGTGGGCGTAGTCGACGACCACCGCCACCGGCCCGCCCCCGTCCACCCGCTCGAAGCGGCCGGGCACGGCCGCCACCGTCCCCAGGCCGGCGGCCACGTCGGCGGCGGCCACGCCCAGCTCCCGCGCCACCGCCGCCGCCGCCAGGGCGTTGGCCACGTTGAACGCGCCCGACAGGCGCAGGTGCACCCGCTCGCCGTCGAGGGTGAACGACGACCCGTCCCGCTCCACCACCAGGCCGTGGGCGTCGGCCATGCCGAAGGGCCGCACGGCCAGGCGGCTGGAGGCGAGCAGCCGCCGGCCCCACTCGTCGTCGGCGTTGGCGACGCCCACCCGGGCCCGGGCGGGGTCGAACAGCGACGCCTTGGCCCTGAAGTACTCCTCCATCGTGCCGTGGTACTCGAGGTGGTCCTGGCTCAGGTTGGTGAACGCCACCGCCTCGAACCACACCGCGTCGACCCGCCGCTGCGCCAGGGCGTGGGACGACACCTCCATGGCCACCGCCTGGGTGCCCTCCGCCGCCAGCTCGGCCAGGCGGGCCTGGAGGGCGGGGGCCTCGGGGGTTGTGCGGGCCCCGGTGAGGGTGCCGATCACGGCGGCGGGGCGGTCGGCCGCCTCCAGCACGGCGGCGAGCAGGTAGGCGACGGTGGTCTTGCCGTTGGTGCCGGTCACGCCGGCCACGGCCAGCCGGCGGGACGGGTGGCCGAAGAAGGCGGCCGCCACCTGGGCCATGGCCCCCCGGGAGTCGGCCACCACCGCCTGGGCGACGTCGAGGGGCAGCGGCCGCTCGCACAGCAGGGCGACCGCCCCCGCCGCCACCGCGGCGGCGGCGTGGTCGTGCCCGTCGGCGGTGGCGCCCACCACGCAGCAGAACAGGGCGCCGGCCTCGACGGCCCGGGAGTCGTGGGTGACCGACGTGATCGCGGCCGCGCCGAAGTCGCCCTGCGCCCGGAGCACGTCGATCCCGCCCAGCAGGCGCTCCAGCGGCACCGGGCTCCCGATTCCGGCGGTCGTGCGGTGGCGAGACGACGCCAGGGCGGACCGCATGTGGCTCAGGGCCTCGTCGCCGATGACCGGGTGAGCGTAGCCGCCGCCAGCTCCGCTCCCCCCTGCGCCCCCGCCGGCGCGCCGCTCCCCGGCCCGGCCGGCGCCCGGGGCGGCACCTGGAAGTGGCGGGCGGCGTAGGCGGCCAGCTCGGCGAAGACGGGCCCGGAGGCGAGGGCGCCGGTGTAGGGCTCGGGCTCGTCCAACACGACGATCGCCGACAGCCGGGGCGACTCGGCCGGGAGGAAGCCGGCGAAGCTGGCCACGTAGGCGCCCTCCCGGTAGCCCAGGGTGCCGTCGTCGGCGGTCTTGCGGGCCGTGCCCGTCTTGCCCGCCACCGTGTAGCCCTCGACGGCGGCGGTGCGGCCGGTGCCGTCGCGGACGGCCTGGGCCAGCATCCCGGTGAGGGCCCGGGCCGTGTCGGCCGACACCACCCTCTTCTCCTGGGGTGGGGCGGCCGGCAGTCGGCGCCCGTCCGCCCCCACCCGGGCCTTGACCAGCGTGGGCTGGACGTAGACACCGCCGTTGGCGATGGCGTTGTAGGCGGCCAGCATGCGCAGCGGCGTCACCGCCAGCCCGTAGCCGATGGCCAGCGTGGGCAGGCTGGTGCCCGACCAGTCGTCGACGTCGGGCAGGATGCCGGCCGCCTCGCCCGGGAAGCCCAGGCCGGTGTCGTCGTCCATGCCGAACGCCTTCAGGTACTTGTCGAGGCCGGCCCGGCCCAGCTGCTGGGCGACGAGGATCGCCCCCGCGTTGGAGGAGTGGGCCAGGATCTCGGCCGCGTCCCACCACCCCGGCGGGTGGGGCTCGGCGTCCAGGAACTGGGTGCCGGCCACGGTGATGGTGTCGGGCACCGAGAACCGGTCGGTGGGGGTGACGGCCCCGTCGTCCAGCGCGGCGGCGAAGGTGATGAGCTTGTTGACCGAGCCCGGCTCGTAGACGTCGATCAGCGCCTTGTTGTAGCCCGCCGGCTGGGGAGCCTCACCCCGGGGCCCGGCCACCAGGTTGGCCATGGCCAGGATCTCGCCGGTGCGGGGGTCCGCCACCACCGCGATCCCCCCCTTGGAGCGGGTGGAGGCGATCTGGCGGGCCAGAGCCTGCTCGGTGAAGAACTGGAGGTCGCGGTCGATGGTCAGCACCAGGTCGTGGCCCCGCACCGGGGGCCGGCTGTGGCGGACGCCGTTGGCGATGTCCCGCCCGGCCGGGTCGCGCTCGACCAGCTTCTCCCCCGGCTTGCCGGCCAGCTCCTTCTCGTACTGGCGCTCCAGGCCCGACAGCCCCTCGGCGTCGATGCCCACGTCGCCCACCACCGCGCTGGCGATGGCGCCGGCGGGGTGGACGCGGGTCGGCTCCTCCTGGAGGCCCACGCCCTCGAGCGCCAGCTCCTCCACCGCCGCCGCCACCGCGTCGTCGACCAGGCGGGACAGGTAGACGAAGTTGCCGCTGCTGCTGAGCAGGGCGCGCAGCTCGGCCTCGGGGCGGTCGAGGACGGGGCTGAGGGCTCGGGCGGCGGCGGCCGGGTCGCTCACCATCTGGGGGTCGGCGAAGACGGTGGACCGGGGGATGCTGACGGCCAGCTCGGCGCCGTTGCGGTCCACGATCGAGCCCCGCTGGGCGGGGAGCACGATGGAGTGCAGCCGCTGGTCCTGGCCCACCACCGCGTAGCGGTCGGCGTTGAGGGCCTGCACGTCCACCAGCCGCACCGCGATGGCCCCGAAGCCGAGGACCATCACGATCAGCAGGGCGAACAGCCGCCCCCGCACGTCGTGGCCCCGCGGGGCGACCGGTGGCCGCCGCCGGGGCGGCGGCGGTTGGGCCCGGCTCGCCCGGCGGGGGGGACTCGCCGGGCGAACCGAGACCGGCCTCGGCCCGCTCCCGGAGCGGGAGGCGGCGGGG
>DATLGZ010000475.1:0-2103 GCA_035540235.1 Acidimicrobiales bacterium
GCCCCTCTCCGGTTCCCCGCCGGCATCACACGTCGAGGGCCAGCTGGCGTGGCCGGGGCGAGCTGGGGACAGGGCGGGCGTGGAGGCGGCGGGGGCCAGGGGTGCGGGTCTGGCGCGGCGAGGCCGACCGCCCGCCGTGGCGGGCCACCAGGCTGGCGACCTGGCGTGCCAACTCCTCCTGGCGGGCCTTGGGGGCGTAGGCCCGGGGGTAGAGCTCCTGATAATCCGCGACGAGGTCGGGGCGGGCGCCGGCCAGCCAGCCCAGGTAGTGCTCCCGCACCCCGGGGCGCAGGTGCAGGAGGATGGGCGTGACCGACGCCGCCCCGGCCTCGACGCTCGCCCTGACCACCGCCTCGAGCTGCTCGGGCCGGTCGGAGAGGCCGGGCAGCACCGGCGCCACCAGCACGCCGCAGGGCACGCCTGCGCCCGCCAGCCGGGCCACCGCCTCGACCCGCTGGCGGGGGTGGGGGGTGCCCGGTTCGGTCAGCTTCCAGACCTCGTCGTCGAGCGTGCCGATCGAGAAGTTGGCCCGCACGTCGGTGACGGTGGCCGCCTCGGCCAGCAGGTCGAGGTCGCGCAGGATGAGGGTCGACTTGGTGAGGATCGAGAAGGGGTTGCGGGCGGCGGCCAGCTCGCGCACGATCTCCTGGGTCAGCCGGTACTTCGCCTCGCACCGCTGGTAGGGGTCGGTGTTGGTGCCCATGGCGATGTGGTCGCCCGCCCATCGGGACGGCGCCAGCTCGGCCCTCAGCCGCTCGGCGGCGTTGACCTTCACCACGATCTTGCTGTCGAAGTCGGCCCCCGCGTCCATCCCCAGGAACTCGTGAGTGGGCCGGGCGAAGCAGTACGTGCAGGCGTGGCTGCAGCCCCGGTAGGCGTTGATCGTGTAGCGGAAGGGCAGGCGGGATGCGGCGGGCACCTCGTTGATGATGCGGCGGGCGTTGACGTGGAGGAACTCGAGCCCCCGGTACTCGCCCTTGCCCACGTGGCGCTCCACGACGTCTTCGAAAAGCGCCCCCTGGGGGCCGGCGCCGTCATCGGCCAGCTGCCAGCGCAGGTCGGAGGCGGGCGCCACGGTCCCCAGCCTATCCGAACACGGGTTCCCTTACTCTGGGCAATCCCCGAGGCCCTGGCGACCGTAGGATCGTCGATCAGTCACGAGCGGGGGGTTCGCGATGGAACACAACGTCAGGTACCTGGCCGAGGAGGTGGCGGAGGACTACGCCGCCGGGCTCGTCTCCCGCCGGGAGGCGCTGCGCCACATGAGCGTGCTGGGGCTGAGCACGGTGGCGGCCTCGGCCGTCCTGGCCGCCTGCGGGGGCGGTGGCGACGACGGCGAGGCGGCCTCGCAGCCCGCCCCCACCCGCGGCCCCGTCACCACCGCGGCAGGCCCCGGCACCACCACCGCGGCCGTGCCCGTCCAGGACATCACCTACCCGGGGCCGGGCATCACCCTCATGGGGGTGTTCGCCCCGGCCGCCACCCCGCGAGGTGCGGTTCTCGTGATCCACGAGAACCGGGGCATCACGGAGTTCGTCCGGGCCATCACGGGCCGGCTGGCCGGCAGCGGCTACTCCGCGCTGGCCGTCGACCTGCTGTCGGCCCAGGGCGGCACCGCCCGGTTCAACGACGTCGCCGAGCTGCAGTCGGCGCTGGTGAACAACGCCACCGAGCGGGCCACCGACGACATGAAGGCGAGCCTCGAGGAGCTGTCGCGGCGGGCGCCGGGCCAGAAGCTGGGGGCGACCGGCTTCTGCTTCGGCGGGAACATGACCTACCAGCTGCTCAACGCCGGCGACCCGCCCGCCTTGGCCGCGGCAGTGCCCTTCTACGGCGCCGCCCAGAACACCGACTTCTCCCGCACCCGGGCCGCGGTCATGGCCGTCTACGCCGAGAACGACGCCCGGGTCAACGCCACCCGGGAGGCGGTGCGGTCGGGCCTCGAGCAGGCCCGCCTCACCCACGACATCAAGACCTACCCGGGCACGAGCCACGCCTTCATGAACCACACCGGCAACAACTACAACGAGGCCCAGGCCAACGCCGCCTACAGCGACATGGCGGCCTGGTTCGGTCGTCACCTGGCCTGACCGCCATCCCCCG
>DATLGZ010000476.1:0-2151 GCA_035540235.1 Acidimicrobiales bacterium
GCACGCGCCGGGGGCGGGCACGGGGGACGTGTTCGCCCGGGTCCACCCCCGGGCCGTGTCCCTGCACCGGCGCCGCCCCGAGGGCACTCCCCGCAACGTGTGGGCGGGACGGGCCGAGGGGCTCGACCTGGAGGGCGACCGGGTGCGGGTCCAGGTGAGCGGGGCGGTGCCCATCGTGGCCGAGGTGACCCCGGCGGCGGTGGCCGACCTCGGCCTGGGCAACGGAGGCGAGGTGTGGGTGTCGCTCAAGGCCGCCGAGATCGACGTCTACCCGGCTTAGGCGCTTGCCGCCTCGGATCCGACAACTTGTTGTCGATGGCAAGCGCCGCCCGACCGCGCGAGCGCCAGCGAGCCGGGCGGGATCGGGGAGCACGGCACAGCCGTGCGGCGGGGGCGCAGCCCCCGAGGCAACTAGTACCTCGCCTCAGCGACCGGCGGACGCCGGCTCCTTGTCGAGGTCCTCGGCGAAGTGGCAGGCCGACCGCACCGGCCCGACCTGGCGCAGAGGGGGGTCGTCCCTGGCGCACACGTCCAGCTCCCGCCGGGGGCAGCGGGGGTGGAACGAGCAGCCGGAGGGCACGGTCAGCAGCGAGGGCGGCGATCCCTCGATGGGCGTGAGCGCCTCCTTGCCCTCGGCGTTGAGGCGGGGCAGCGAGGCCAGCAGGCCGCGGGTGTAGGGATGGCGCGGCCGGGCGTAGACCTCCCGGACCGGCCCGTGCTCCACCACCCGGCCGGCGTAGAGCACGGCCATCTCCTCGGCCAGACCGGCCACGATGCCCAGGTCGTGGGTGATGAGCACGATGGCCACGCCCTTGTCGCGGCGAACGTCCCGCAGCAGGTCGAGGATCTGGGCCTGGATCGTCACGTCGAGGGCGGTGGTGGGCTCGTCGGCGATCAGCAGGTCGGGTTCGTTGGCCAGCGCCATGGCGATCATGGCCCGCTGGCACATGCCGCCCGAGAACTGGTGGGGGTAGTCGTCGGCCCGCCGGGCCGGCTCGGGGATCCCGACCCGCTCCAGCAGCTCCACCGCCCGGGCCTTGGCCTTCTGGCGGCCGACCTCGGGGTGGTGGACCCGGATGGCCTCCGCCACCTGGGAACCGATGGTGAACACCGGGTTCAGCGACGTGACCGGGTCCTGGAAGATCATGGCCATCTTCGAGCCCCTGAGCTTGCGCAGCTCCTTGTTGGGCAGCCCGAGGAGCTGGCGGCCCCGGAACTTGACCGAGCCCGTGACCGTGGCGGTGCGGGGCAGGAGGCCCAGGCTGGCGAGCATGGTGACCGTCTTCCCGCACCCCGACTCCCCCACCACGCCCACCACGCCGCCGTCGGGGACGGTCAGGTCGACCCCTCGGACGGCATGCACCCTGCCCGCCTCGGTGCGGAACGTCACCTCGAGATCACGAACCTCCAGGACCGGCGCCGGGCTCACGGCCCCGAGCCTACGGCGGCGGCGGCGGCATCCGTGACCCTCTACTTAGGTCGCATATAGATGCGTGACGCACTATGCGATAGGTATGGGCGCGATTACCTTCCGTGGCAACCGCCTGCTGTAATGCGGCACAGGAGAATCTCTTGGGGGGGGTATCACCGTGCGCCGGAAATTCCTTGCTCTTGTCCTCGCGCTCGCATTCGTGGCCGCCGCGTGCGGTGGCGGCAACGGAGGCGGCGGCACCGCCGCCCAACCGAGCCAGGAGGTCGACACCAACGCCACGATCCGGGTCGGGGCGAACGAGGACCAGTGGACGGTCAATGGCACGGGGGCCAAGGCGACCCACTTCATGTACGTCACCAACCAGAACGTCTACGAGCCGCTCATCTACCTCGGCTCCGACTACACCCTCAAGCCGGGGCTGGCCGTGAGCTGGCAGCTCCAGCCCGACGGCAGGACATGGCGGTTCAACCTCCGCCGGGGCGTCACCTTCCACGACGGCACCCCCTTCACCGCCGACGACGTGGTCTGGACCTGGGGCCCCCGCCAGGCCGAGGGGCGCATCCTGCCCACGGTCGCCGACACGCTCCACCCCCAGGGCCAGACGACGCCGAACCCCGACGCGGTCAAGAAGGTCGACGACTTCACTGTCGACTTCACGCCCATGAACGCCAACCTGCGCCTGCCCGAGCAGATCGTGCACCCCGAGGGCGCCATCGTGA
>DATLGZ010000477.1:0-8387 GCA_035540235.1 Acidimicrobiales bacterium
CTCAAGGCGGTGGTCCACACCGTGCGGGCGTTCCGCATCGACCCCGACTGCTTCGTGCGGTTCCTGCGGTCGATGGCCATGGACCTCGACACCTTCACCTACGAGACCTTCGACGACCTCCTCGTCTACACCGACGGGTCGGCGGCCGTGATCGGCGAGATGATGCTGCCCATCCTCGAGCCGACCTCACCCGAGGCCAAGCGCCACGCCCGCGACCTGGGGATCGGCTTCCAGCTGGCCAACTTCTGGCGGGACGTGGCCGAGGACCTCGAGCGGGGCCGGGTGTACATCCCCCAGGAGGACCTGCGGAAGTTCGGGGCCGACCCGTGGGAGCGGAGGGTGACGCCCGAGTGGTGCGACCTCATGGCCTTCGAGATCGCCCGGGCCCGCCGGTTCTGCGAGTCGGGCGACGCCGGGATACCCATGCTCCCGCCCGCCTCGGCCCGCTGCATCCGGGGGGCACGGGCGCTGTACTGCGGCATCCTGGGCCAGATCGAGCGGGCCGGCTACGACGTCTTCAGCCGCCGGGTGCGGGTTCCGACGTGGAAGAAGCTGGCGGTTGCGGCGGGCGTGCTGCGCCCCGGCCGGGGCCGCCTCCGGAGCGGCAGCCGCCTCGGGCGGTGCCTGGGATGCCCCTGACCACCGACCGCCCGGCCCAGGAGCGCTGGGCCGCCCCACCGCGACGCCGACGGCTGTCGCCGTACGCCCGCCACCGCCTGTGGGCGCTGCTCGGGCTGGTGGTGATCGGCGGGCCCGCCTTCGTCGTGGCCGGGCTCTTCTGGGTCAGCGACGTAGACCTCGACCAGGCGGTGGCCCGCTTCCGGGCCGCCGGCGCGGAGGCGGCGGTGGCGGTGCCCGGCTTGCCCGAACCCGGCGTCTACCGGTACCGCACCACCGGTGGGGAGCGGATCTCGTTCCTGAAGTACCACCGCGACTACTCCTCGACGACCATGCGGATCGTCACCCGCCACGGGTGCGGGGTACGAGAGGAGCAGTGGTTCCTCGTCCAGCACCTGGAGTACTACGACCGGTGCGGCTCCGAGCTGCCCGCCTACGGGACCGACATCGCCTACTGGTGGACCCACGGCACCCAGGACTTCCGCTGCGACGCCGGCGGCTCGTTCGACATGGCCGGCCGCGCCCCCGGTGACCGGGTGGAGTGGTCGTGCCGGGACGAGGACACCCGGGCCGACCAGGTCACCGAGTACGTGGGAGACGAGGAGGTCGTCATCGAGGGAGAGACGATCCGGGCCCGCCGCACCCGGTGGGTGACGACGTTCAGCGGGGCCACCGTCGGCACCGCCACCGTCGACGACTGGTTCCACCCGGAGACGGGGCTGGTGCTGCGGGAGCGGCGGCTGATCGGCCTGGAGGTGGGTTCGCCGTTCGTAGGCCGCATCGGCTACCTCGACGATTCCGAGTTCACGCTCGTCTCGCTGCGGCCCGCCCGCTGACCCCCGGCGAACTGGTCACCGTTTCGGTTGCTGGCGCGCCCTCACGGTGACCAGTTCGCAGGGGGGTGGCGGCTACCCTCGCCCGATGGACCGGCGTGACCCCGAACGTCCCTTGATGTCCGCCTGGCGGAGGCGGATCAACAGCCACGAGCTCTTCGGGCACGACTCGATCGACAGCCTCGGCTACGACTGGAGCCGGGTGGCCGACCCCGGCGCCGCCCCGCGCTACCCGCTGCGGGTCTACCTCCCCCAGTCGACCGACGACATCGCCACCGCCGTGCGGGAGTGCAACCGGCTGGGGGTGCGACCGCTCGTGCGCAGCAAGGGCCACTCGTCCAACGACCTGGTGGTGGGGGACGGCGCCACCCTCATCGTGCTGGAGAAGCACAACCGGGTGCTGGCGGTGGACGAGCCGGCCCTGACCGTCACGACCCAGGCGGGGGCGGTGCTGGCCGAGGTCGACGAGCACCTGGCCCGCGTCGGCCTGGGCCTGCCCGTGATCGGCGACCACGCCCACATCACCGTGGGCGGGTTCACGTCGGTCGGGGGCATCACCGCCTCGTCGTTCCGCCACGGGCTGTTCGTAGACAACGTGGTCGAGGTGGAGTACGTCACCTGGGACGGCGAGGTGGCCCGGGCCAGCCGGGCCGGCAGCCCCGACGTCCTCGACCGCATCCTGATGGGCCTGGGGCGGGAGGGGGTGGTGTCGACGGTCACCTTCCGGGTGGTGCGGGCCGACAAGCACGGGAGCTACTGGCGCAACCGCCAGAGCCACCACCGCAGCCTGGACGACTTCCTGGCGGTGTCGCACCGCCGCATGGCCGACCCACCCGCCGGCGCCCAGTTCATGAAGGGGCTGTTCGTCGACTTCGGCCGGGCCAGCCTGGGCGAGTTCTCCGTCTACACCGACGCCCGCTGCCCTCCCACGGCGCGGGTGGTGAGCACCGCCGCCTACACCGCCCTGCACAAGATCGGCTTCCTGGCCGGTCGCCTGCCCGGGCCGGTCGACCGGGCCATGAAGTTCGTGGGCATGGGCGGCGTGCTCTACAGCCCGCCCTACGCTCTGGTGAAGTACGCCGAGGCGTCCATCGACAAGATCCTCGACTCCACCGTCGGCGACCCCACCCGCTACCTGGCCGTCATAATGCGGGAGGACCAGTACGTGGCGGTGACGGCCCGGGTCTTCGAGCTGCTCCGCCGCTACCGGCGGGATTCCGGCTGCTTCGGGGTGATCACCGCCTACGTCAAGGGCATCCGTTCGCCCTACCTCGCCCACGGCGACCCCGGCGACGAGCGGTGGGCGGAGACGGTGTTCTACGTGGGCACCGTGCCCGACCGCCTGCCCGACGCCCTCCTCGACCAGGTGGTGGCCGACATCGACGACGTGTGCGTGGAGACCGGGTCGTACCGGTACATGCACACCCGCACGAGCCGCGACCCCGAGCGTTTGGCCCGCATAGACCCCAACGCCGCCTACGCGGGAGCCCGCTCGCCCTGGTGAGCCTCACCCCGGCGAGGCGGTCACCGTGTGGGCGTGGGGGCGACCGAAACGGTGACCAGAACGCGGGGGTGGGTCAGTCCCGCATCACCAGCGTGCGCCAGATCGCCTGCCATCCCTCACCGGCCCGGGTGAGCACGTACAGGTCGGTGCCTCGGTCGCGGTACGGCTGGCCGTCGAGGTCGTAGTCGATGGTGAAGCCGTAGGTGACGACGGCGGTGTCGCCCACCACGTCGACGGTGACGCCGTACTCCTCCAGGCTGTGGACCGTGGCCTGGCCGGCGAACTCGACGTAGCTCTGCACGCACTCGTCCCGGCCCTCTGAGCGGCCCTCGAAGCCGGGGTGGACGATGACGGCGTCGGGGTGGAACAGCTCCGCGATCCCGGTCGGGTCGCCGGCGCGCCAGGCCCGGTTGATCCGCTGCACCGCCTCCCAGGGGCCGTCGTCAGCCACCGGTCTCCTCAGCCACCGGTGTCCTCAGGCATTGGTCTCCTCAGGCATTGGTCTCCTCCTCGCGTGCGGCCGGCCCGGGGTGGACCGGGCGCCCCTTCCACGCCACCGGCCGGCCGGTGCGGGCCCGCCACCAGCTCTCGGCGTAGAGGCCGGCGAGGGCGAGCCGGGCGGCCGGGGCCAGGACACCGTAGAGCGGGTTCTGGCCGGCGGCGGCCCGACCCCCGGCGCTGACCACCACGGCCGCCCACGGCCGTCGGGTGGCGACCGGCCCGAGGAGGGCGGCCAGGTGAAGGGCCGGCCGGCCGTGGAGCCCGGCCTGGTTCTTCACCAGCCCGGCCCGCAGGCCGGCGCCGGAGCGGTACATGCGGGCCCGCAGCAGCCCGGGGGCGATGCGGGGGTCGTGCCCGCCCAGGGCCCGGGCCAGGTCGCGGTCGTCGAGGACCGACCCCCGCACGCCCGGATGTCCGTGGCCGCCGGCGGCCTCGTAGTGGTCACGGCGCACCAGGAAGCAGTGGCCGCTGGCGAAGTCCCGGGGCAGGCCCTCCTGCACCAGAGCCAGCCCCAGCTCGGGCAGCAGCAGACGCTCCCAGAACGACCGGCACTCCAGCCCGCCCACGATGCTGGTGGAGGTGTGGGCGGTGGCGGCGGCCATGGTGGCCAGGGCCCGGGGGTGCAGCACCACGTCGGCGTCCACGAAGGCCAGCCACTCGGTTGCCGCCCCGTCGGCGCCGGCCAGGCAGGCCCGGGCCTTGCCCGTCCACCCCGGGGGCGGGTCGCCGTCGAGGCGGGTCACGGTCGCGCCCGCCGCCTTCGCCTCCTCGCCGGTGCCGTCGGAGGAGGCGTCGTCGACCACCACCACCTCGGTCGCCTGCACCAGGGCGGCGGCCACGCAGTCGCCCACCGCCCCCGCCTCGTCGCGGGCGGGCACGACGACACGCACGTCGATCGCCGGCGCGCCCGGGTCGGGCTTCAGGAAACGGGCGGCGGCGACACCCATACGGGCCAGCCCGACCAGGCTGGCGGCGGTGGCGGGGGAGAAGCGCAGGGGCGGGAGGCCCCTCGTCGCCGCCGAGCGGCGGGCCCGGCCGCTCAGCGGTCGAAGAGGGCGGCCACGTCGATCGACAGCCCGGGAACCTGGGGGGTGGTGAGCCGGTCGCCGGCCGCCAGCTCCAGCGACTCCGCGCCCCTGAACACGAGCACGACGTCGGCCGCCGCGTCGACCAGCCACAGCTCGGCCAGCCCGGCCCGCAGGTATGCGTCGCGCTTGTTGCCGATGTCGTAGCGCCAGGTGGAGGGGGAGCGCACCTCGGCCACCAGGTCGGGGGGGCCGTCGAACCGGCCGGCGTCGCGAGCGAGCCGGTGGTCCTCGCTCACCCACCACACGTCGGGGACGAACACGTTGCGGTCGTCGATGCGGACGTTGCAGCCGATCCCGGCCTCTCCGGTGCCCGGGTGATCGGTCGTCCAGTTGGCGAGCAGGCGGAAGAGCTCGCCAACGAGGCGCTGGTGGCGCAGCTGTGGATCGGACACGACGATCTCCCCGTCGATCAGCTGGGTGTGGCGGCCGTCGGGGGGAAGGGCGAGGAACTCGTCGGCGGTCATCCGCCGGTCGGTGATGACCATGGCTCAAGCCTACCGGTGAGGGTGTGACACTTCTCGGGTGGGCACGAGCGGGCGCAGCGACGACGAGCACGTGCGGGAGTGGGCCGAGCTGCACGCCACCGACCCCCCGGGCGGTTTCGTGGGCGGGTGGCTGCGGGCGTCGGCCGCGGTGGCCCGGCCCCTGGCCCGGGCCGGTGTGTCGCCCAACACCGTCACGGTGGCGGCCCTGGTGGCGGCGCTGGCCGCCCTGCCCGCCCTCCTCGTCGACGGGTGGGCGGGCCCCGCCCTGGCCTGCGCCGCCGTCACCCTCTCGGGCCTGCTCGACGCCCTCGACGGGGCGGTGGCGGTGCAGGCGGGGCGCACGACCAGAGTCGGCTACCTGCTCGACTCCGCCCTCGACCGCGTCGCCGACGCCGCCTTCCCGGTGGCCCTGGCCGTCGTGGCCGGCGCCCCCCCCGCCCTGGCCGTGGCGGCGGCCGCCGCCGCCTGGTACCTGGAGTACGTGCGGGCCCGGGCCAACCTGGCCCTGGCGCCCGGGGAGGGGGGCCGCCAGGTGGTCACCCCCGGCGAGCGGCCCACGCGCATCGTCCTCACCGCGGTCGGCCTCGGCCTGCCCTTCCTGGCCGGGCCCGCCCTGTGGGCGCACGTAGTCGTCGTGGGCGGGTCGGCCCTCTTCCTCCTGGGCCTCTCCGTGCGCCGCCTCCACGGCCTCGACCGCCTCGACCGGCCCGGCCGGGCTAGCGAGACTCCGCCTCCGCCTCCGCTTCCTGGCGCTTGAACCGCTCCCAGAAGAGGAACGTGAGCACGATCATCGAGAAGCCGAACAGGAAGTCCTCGACGGGGATGTCCCAAGGGAACCGCCACCCGGTGAGCTCGTCGGGGTTGTAGACGACGATGGGAGCCGACAGCTTGGTCAGCCAACCGTCGACCAGGCACTCGAAGAACAGGATGATGGCATACGCCAACCAGAAGGTGGCGGTGCGGAACAGGCCGGTCCGGAAGAAGAGCAGCTCGGCCGCGATCACGGCCGGCACCGATATCACCGCCAGGATGGTGTACTCCGGGCCCGGCACGGCTACTCCCCCGACCGTCGCCAGGGGAGGCGGACCTCGCCCCGGAGCACCCGCCCCACCGCCTCCAGGGTCAGGAGGCAGCAGATGGGGATGACGAGGAAGAACACCAGCTCCTCCACCGGCAGGTTGCCGGGCAGCGCCCAGCCGGTGACGTACCGGGGGTTGTAGTCCCAGTGGCCCCGGGCGACCGCCACCCAGTCCCAGGTCATGAAGAGGAGCACGGGCACGGCCAGCGACTTCACCAGCCGTTTGGGCCGGCGCCAGACGCGGGCCCCGAGCACGAGCTCCAGCGGCAGGGTGATGGCCAGGCACAGCCCCATCAGGATGAGGTACTGGAAGCGGTCGAGGTCCATGGGCCGGGAAACGCTACAGGGCCGCCCGCCGGCGCGACCGGCCACCGACTACTCGAAGCGCTCGCGACCCGGGTAGTTTCGGCCCACCGATGATCCTCGATTCCATCGACAATCCCTCGGACCTCCGGGCTCTCGACGCCGAGGAGCTGGAGGTCCTGGCCGGGGAGATCAGGGAGTTCATAGTCCAGTCGGTGTCCGTCACCGGCGGTCACCTGGGATCGAACCTGGGCGTCGTCGAGCTGACGTTGGCCCTGCACCGGGTCTTCGACTCGCCCCGCGACCTCATCCTGTGGGACACCGGCCACCAGGCCTATGTCCACAAGATCCTCACCGGGCGCCGCGACCGCTTCGGCACCCTCCGCCAGTCGGGGGGGCTGTCGGGCTACCCCTCCCGGCTGGAGTCCGAGCACGACTGGGTGGAGAACAGCCACGCCTCCACCATCCTGAGCTACGCCGACGGCCTGGCCACCGCCCTCGACCTGCAGGGCGAGACCGACCGGCGGGTCGTGGCCGTGATCGGGGACGGGTCGATGACCGGGGGCATGGCTTACGAGGCCCTCAACAACCTGGGCCACAGCGGCCGGCGGGTGCTCATCGTCCTCAACGACAACGGCCGCTCCTACGCCCCCACCGTGGGCCGGTTGACCAACGGCCTGACCCGCCTCCGCCTCAACCCCGCCTACGTGAAGAACCGGGAGCGGGTGCAGCGGGTGCTGCGGGGCGTGCCTGGGATCGGCGAGCACCTGGAGCGGGGCATGGAGAGCATGCGGGCCGCCTTCCGGGAGGTGTGGCTGGAGCCCGACGGGTTCTTCGAGGCGCTGGGCATCCGCTACATCGGCCCGGTGGACGGCCACGACGTCACCACCATGGAGCACGTCCTCCGCCAGGCCGCCGACCACGAGGGGCCGATCATCGTCCACACCCTCACCCAGAAGGGGCGGGGGTACGGGCCGGCCGAGGACGACGACGAGAAGTGCCTGCACGACGCCCCCGTCTTCGATCCCTCCACCGGGCCTCCCCGGTGGGTGCCCGTGGGCTACACCCAGGCCTTCGCCGACGCCATGGTCGAGCTGGGCGAGCGCGACACCCGGGTGGTGGCCGTAACCGCCGCCATGGCCGGTCCCACCGGCCTCCGGCCCTTCCAGGACCGGTGGCCCGAGCGCTTCGTCGACGTGGGCATCGCCGAGCAGCACGCCGTCACCGCCGCCGCCGGCATGGCCATGGGTGGGCTCCGGCCCGTCGTGGCCATCTACTCGACGTTCCTCACCCGCGCCGTAGACCAGGTCAATCTGGACGTGGGCCTGCACCGGCTGCCGGTGGTCTTCTGCATCGACCGGGCCGGGGTCACCGGCGACGACGGCCCGTCTCACCACGGCCTTTTCGACCTGGCGTTCCTGTCGAAGGTGCCGGGCATGACGATCCTGGCGCCCTCGTCGGCCCAGGAGCTGGCGAACATGCTCGACTTCGCCATGACCATCGACCACGGGCCGGTGGCCATCCGCTACCCCAAGGGGGCAGCGCCCCAGGTGCCGGCCGGCGCCGTGGGCACGGGCCTGCGGGCCCGCCGGGTGGCGGCGGGCGCCGACGCCTGCATCCTGGCCGTGGGCAAGATGCTGGAGGCGGCCGAGGAGGCGGCCCGGCTGCTGGCCCAGCAGGGGATCGGCGTCACCGTGTGGGACGTGCGGGCGGTCAAGCCCCTCGACCCGGCCATGATCGCCGACGCCGCCGCCCATCCCCTCGTGGTGACGGTCGAGGACGGGCTGCGGTCGGGCGGGGCCGGCAGCGCCGTCGTCGACGCCCTGACGGCGGCCACCGGGCACATGCCGGCGGTGCGGGTGCTGGGTGTGCCCGACCAGTACTTCCCCCAGGGCAGGCCCGAGCGCATCCTGGCCGACCTGGGCCTGGACGGCCCCGGCATCGCCGCCTCGGTGGTGGCGGCGCGGGGGGCGGCCG
>DATLGZ010000478.1:0-1814 GCA_035540235.1 Acidimicrobiales bacterium
GGCCGGGGCCAACGCCGCCTTCTTCGCCTGCTTCGCGTCGGCTTACCGGGCCGAGGCGGGGCCCGAGGTGGGGGACCGTGACCTCGAGGGCGGCGCCCGGCTCGTCGGGGGGCGGCTCGTGCAGTCCGCCTTCCAGCACGCGGCCTGGGACCCCGAGGGCGGGGTGGCCACCGGCCTGGCCGTGGCCCGCCTCGCCGCCCAGGCCCTGGACCGGCCCGACGTGGTGGCGCAGGCGCTGGCCGAGGCCGGGCCCGCGCCGGTGGGGGCGGGCGAGCGCTCGCCGTGACGCTAGGGGGGAGGCCGCCGGTCTGGCGGCACCTGGTGGCGGCAGCCGAGGTGGCCCGGTCCATGCCTGCCGCCGCCACCGCCCGCGACCTGGCCACCGCCCTCTACCGCCGCTGGTACCTCGGCCTCGACGACGGCGGTGACGACGGCGCGGCGCCGGCGATGGCGGTGGGCGTGCCGACGGCGGCCGACGTGAACCTGCTCGACGCCCTGCGCAGCGCCCACGTGGACTCCGGCCGCTGGCTGGACGGGTGGAGCGTGCGGGCGGTGTCGAGCCGGGGGAGGGCGCTGGTGGAGCGGCACGGGCGGGAGCGGGTGCTGCACCGGGTCGACGTGCTGGCCGGGTCCCGCCCCTGCCTGCCGCCCCGGGCCGGCGACCGGGTGCGGGTCACCGCCCGGAGGGACTACCTCGACGAGGAGGGAGGGTTCTGGTTCGCGGCGGGCGGGGCGTGGGACGAGGCGGTGGTGCCCCCCTCCCTGGTCCGCCTCTACTGGCACGTGAGCCGGGCGGGCGCCCCCGCCCTCGTCCACCACCTGACCCGGGCGCTCGACGGGGGGGCCGTGCCCCACTCCCTCAAGGTGGCCCGCGCCGACCCCCCCACCGACCGTCCCGACGGGGCGGTGCTGTACGTGGAGGAGGCGCACGTGGAGGCGGCGCTGGCGGCGGCGGCCGCCTGCCATCCAGCGGTGTCGCCGTGGCTGCGGCCGGGTGTCCCCCGGCTCACCCTCGAGCTGGCCCCCGGGGTGGGCCTGGCCGAGGATCCCGGCACGGGCGAGAGCTTCGGCCAGGCCCGCTGCCGGGTGGTGGCGGCCGCGGTCGCCGACCGGCGGGACGCGTCCCTGGACGAGGCGGCAGCCGGCGCCCTGGCCGCCCTGGAGACGGCAGGGGTCGACCCGGGCCGGCCCCACCTGCGGCCGGGGAGCGACCGCGACTACCGGTGGCCGCCGCCGTGACCGCGCCGGTCGAGGAGCCGACCTCCGTAGAGCCGTCGTCTCAGGGGCCGCCCTTCGAGGAGCTGGCCGTCGAGCTCGGCGAACGGCTGTGCCGGGAGGCCATCTGGCACGAGGACCGCTGCACCTGGCTGGGCGACGAAGTCGACCCGAGCGGGCGGGCCGGGATGGTGGTGCACCGGGCCATGGGGGCCGACCTCTACAACGGCACGGCCGGCATCGGGTGGTTCCTCGCCCACCTGGCCCGCCGCACGGGCGACGCCGGCCACCGCCGCACGGCGGCGGGGGCGCTGCGCCACGCCCTGTCCCGCTGGGACGGCGCCCATCCCGGCCTCTACACGGGCCAGGCCGGGATCGCCCTGGCCGCCGCCACGGCCGGGGGGGCGATGGGCGAGGCGGCAGTGGTCGCCGCCGGCCGGGAGCGGGGCGCGTCCCTGGCCGTGGCGGCCGAGCCCGACCTGCTG
Source organism: Acidimicrobiales bacterium (assembly GCA_035540235.1). Lineage (GTDB taxonomy): Bacteria > Actinomycetota > Acidimicrobiia > Acidimicrobiales > AC-14 > JBFMCT01. The sequence continues at coordinate 1,701 of DATLGZ010000478.1, forward strand.
GCTGGGGCGGCGGGCACGGTGCTGGCCCTGCTCGCCCTGGGGCGGGTGGGCGCCGCCGTGGAAGTGGGAGACGCCCTGCTCGCCCGGGCCGTGCGCTCGCTGGGCGGGTGGTGC
>DATLGZ010000479.1:0-1771 GCA_035540235.1 Acidimicrobiales bacterium
CGCCGGGGCATGGCTGGCGGCTCGCTGCCGCCTGCCGGTGGCGGCCGCCCGGCGGCGGGTGCGGGTGGGGCGGGCGCTGCGCACGATGCCGGCCACCGAGGGGGCGTGGCTGGCGGGAGAGGTGGGCGAGGCTCATGTCGACGCCCTGGTCACCGAGCGAGAGCGGGTGTGGGCAGAGCGGTTCGAAGCCGACGAGGCGGAGCTCGTCGGCTTCGCCCGGGACCTGGGCTACCGCGGCTTCCGGCGGGCGCTTGCCTACTGGTCGCAGGCGGCCGACCCCGACGGGGCCGAGCGGCGGGAATCCGAGCAGCGGGAGGGCCGGCGGCTTCACCTGTCGCAGAGCTTCGAGGGTGCCTGGTTCATCGATGGCGTGCTCGACCCGATCGCCGGTGAGATCGTGTCGACGGCGCTGCGGCGGATCGAAGACGAGTTGTTCCGCGACGACTGGGCAGAGGCCAAGGAGCGGGTCGGCGAGGGTGTCCGACCCTCCGACCTGGCCCGCACGCCGGCCCAGCGCCGGGCCGATGCCCTCGTGGAGATGGCCCGCCGGGCTGGCGCGGTGGCGGCCGACGGTGGTGGGCGCACGCCCGACCCGCTGTTCACGGTGCTCGTCGGCTACGAGACGTTGGCGGGCCGCATGTGCGAGCTGGCGAGCGGCACGGTGGTCACGCCCGGCGCGCTGCTGCCCTGGCTCACCCCCGCCTGGGTCGAGCGGGTCGTGTTCGACGGGCCCGATCGGGTCAAGAACGTCGGCCCCCGGCGGCGGCTCTTCACCGGCGCCACCCGCCGGGCCGTCGAGGTGCGCGACCGCCGGTGCTACTCCGAGTACTGCGACGTGCCCGCCTCCCGGTGCGAGATCGACCACGTCGTCCCCTTCTCCGCCGGTGGCCCCACGGTCGACGGCAACGGTCGTCCCGCCTGCCACTACCACGACCGCAACCGCCCACCCCCGTGACAGAGCTCGACAAGCCCCGGCGTTTCGTGGGTATGTCCACGGCGTGCCCACGAGCACAATCGCGAACCGGTACCAGCTCGCCCAGCTGCTGCGCCGGGATGACAGCGGGGAGGTGTGGGCCGCCCGTGACCGGCGGCTTAAGCGCGACGTGGCCGTGAAGCTGGCGGCGGCGGGCGCGGCCGGGCGTTCCCAGCGGCGGGAGGAGTTCGAGGCTGAGGCCCGGTCGGTGGCCCGCCTGAACCATCCCAACATCGCCCTGGTCTACGACAGCGGCGAGCACGAGGGCCGCCCCTACCTGGTCATGGAACGCCTCCCGGAGCGGACGCTGGCGGACGAGGTCGCCGAAGGGCCGCTGGCTCCCGAACGGGCGCGGCGGGTGGCCGCCGACGTGCTGGCCGCCCTGGCCGCCGCCCACCAGGCCGGCTTGGCCCACGGCGCCCTCACCTTCGAGAGCGTCTTCGTGTGCCCCGACGGCCGGGCCAAGGTCTCCGGCTTCGGGGTCGCCCTGGCAGCGGGGTCGAGCGACGCAGGGTTGGCGGAGCAGGACCTCGTCGCCGTCGGGGTGTTGCTCGACGAGGCGCTGTCCGGCGAGCGGTCCTCGCACGGCGACAGCCTGCAACCGCCCACCCCCGACGGCCGCTCGCTCGCAGAGCGGCGCCCTGGCCTTCCGGCGCCCCTGCTGGAGGTGGTGGAGCGGGCGGTGGGCCGGGCGCCCGCCCCCCGCTTCAGGTCGGCGGCCGAGATGGCCGGCGCGCTGGAGGGCGCGGCGGTCCCGCCGGGGGCGCCGGCCATCTCGGCCGCCGACCTGAAGCGGGG
>DATLGZ010000480.1:0-1573 GCA_035540235.1 Acidimicrobiales bacterium
CTCCCGCCCGCGGGGGAGCTGCTGGAGCGGTGCGGTTACGAGGTGCGCGACGACTTCGCCGCCCCTCACGGCACCGACTGGGATGCCTTCGGGAGGATCCAGGCGGCGGCCCGGGCCGGCCGCGCCCATGGCCTGGATGTGGGCGACACCCACGCTCTGGCCGCCATCTGCGAGTTCTACCGGCTGTTCGCCATGGGGCGGCTGGATGCTCACGAGCCCGGCGACGCAGAGCTGTGGGCCGAGGTGGCGGGCGTCGTCACCGACCGCGACGCCGGCCCTGCCTTCCTCGACGTCGTCCTGGGCGAGGGTGGCCTGGCCGCACTCGAGGCCGCCGCCGTGGTGGAGTCCTTCCTCGCCGTCGCCGAGCGGCACGCGGGCCGCCGGTGGGGGGCTGGCCTGGCGTGGGCCCGCAGCCTGGTGGCCCGGCGGGCCGGCGACCACGACCGGGCTGAGGCCGCCCTGCGGGCCGTCCTGGCGAGCGACCCGAACCACGAGGAGGGGCTCTGGCACGCGGCGTGGTACGCCAGCGACAGGGGCGACGCCCGGCGGGCCATGGCTCTGCTGGCCCGCCTGGCGGAGGAGGGCGACGACGAGGCCGAGGAACGGATGGGGTCGTTGCGGCGGTTCGCCATCCCACCCACCCCCCTTGCCGGCCGCAACGACCCGTGCCCGTGCGGCTCCGGGCGCAAGCACAAGCACTGCTGCCTGGGGCTGCCCCGCCATCCACCGCTGCCCGACCGGGTGGGGTGGGTATGGGAGAAGCTCGACTGGTTCCTGCGCGCCGGCGGCTTCGAGGACGACGTCGAGGAGGTCCTCCACATGCTCGGGAGCGAGCCGATGGACGAGCTGCTGGCGGTCTCGCTCGTGCTGTTCCAGGACGGGGCCGTCGACGAGTTCCTCCTGCAGCGGGGGCCGCTCCTCCCCGACGACGAGCGCAACCTGGTGACGCAGTGGGCGCTGCGTGAGCGCTCCGTGCACGAGGTGGTCGAGGTGCGGCGGGGCGAGGGCTTCACCCTCCGCGACGTCCGCACCGGCGACGTCGAGGAGGTGCGGGAGCGGCGGGGCTCGACCCAGGTCGTCCCCGGCGACCTGATCTGCGCCCACGTGGTGCCCGACGGCCACACCAACCAGCTGGTGGGCGGGCTGATCGTCGTCCCCCTCTGGCTGCGCGACCCGCTGATGTCGGTCCTCGACGCCGAGCCCACCGCCCTCGAGCTGGCCGCCCTCATCGCCCGCTCGGCCGCCCCCCCCGAGCTGTTCAACACCGAGGGGGAGGCGATGGTGCTGTGCGAGACGCGCTACCGGGTGCCCGACCCCTCCGCCCTGGCCGGCCTCGATCGGGTGCTCGACGCCGACGGAGAGGGGACGTGGACGGAGTCGGTGGAGGTAGACGGGAAGACATGGCTTCGGGGCTCGGTGACCCTCTCGGGCGACGAGCTGGTGGTGGCGAGCAACAGCCGCGAGCGGTCCCGGCGGTTGCGGGCCACGGTCGAGGCCGCCGTCCCGGGGCTGCGGGTGGTTTCGGAGGAGGAGACGCCCGCCGCCGAGGTCATGGCCCGGCGCGACCGGGGGG
>DATLGZ010000481.1:0-2276 GCA_035540235.1 Acidimicrobiales bacterium
GGCCTGTCGCTCCTGCTGTGGGTGGGCGGGGGCGCCCTGGCCCTGGTGGTGGCGGCCGCCCTGGTGGCCCGCCGCTCCGCCGGCCCGAGGGATTGACGTGAGGGCTCACGTGGTGCACAATTCACCCAGGTGTCGTAGCGAGCAGAGACAAACAGCGCCACCGGCGAAAGGGATCGGCGAAGGGATGGTTGCGATGAAGCCACGGATGGCCCTGGCCGCGATCCTGGGTGTGGCGGCGTTGCTGGGCGCCGCCGGGCTGGCGTGGGCGTGCACCAACTTCGCCACCCTCAACCTCAGCGGGGCGGCGGGCCCGGCCGGGGCCGAGGTGGTGGCCACCGGCCAGCACGCCCAGCCCAACGTGCCCGTGGCCTTGCGGTGGAACAGCCGCAGCGCGCCCGTCGTGGCCACCGCCACGCCCGACGGGGCCGGCGCCTACCAGGTGCCGGTGCGGGTGCCGGCGACGGCGAGCGGCGTGCAGGTCCTGCTCGCCACCGACCGCGACGGCAACGTGGCCCGGGCCGCCTTCGAGGTCACCGGGGCGGCGACCTCGCCGGCGGCCCCCGCGGCCGCCCGCCCGGCCGGCCCCGACGCCATCAGGATCGGCTCGGCCATCCTGGCCCTGGGGCTGATGGCGGCCGTGCCCTTCGCCGCCGGCCTGCTGCTGTGGCGGCGGCCGGCGCTGGCCGAAGCCCGCGTTCGCCGGGAGCCCTGAGGTAGCCAGAGCACCTTCCCGGCGGCGTCGCGACCGCACCAGGGCGTCCCCCGGCTCCGGCGCCGGGCCCAAGCGGCTCGGCCTGTGGACGGCCCTGGCCGTCGCCCTCCTGCTGGGCGGCTACGCCGCCGTGCTCGTCTACAGCCAGCCCCACGTGGGCGGCGACCGGCTCACCTACACCACCTTCAACAACCTCCTGATCGGCGGCCGCATCCAGGACGCCCGCATCCTCGACGTCGACTCCTACGCGGTGGGCACCTACGTGCGGGCCGACGGCGCCACCCGTCCCTACAGCACCCCGTTCCTCAAGGACAGCCGCCAGGGCCTGCTCGACTCCATCGTGGCCGCCGGCGTGCCCGTCACCATCGACCAGCAGAACGGCAAGCGGGCGGTGGCGCTGGCCAGCATGCTGCTGCCCGCCCTCATCGTCGCCATCCTGTTCGGCTACCTCATCGTGTCGTTCCGGCGGGGCACGGGCCTGTTCAACGTGCGCAGCGGCGCCCGCCGCCACCGGGAGGACGACGTGGGCGTCACCTTCGCCGACGTGGCCGGCCAGGAGGCGGCGGTGGCCGAACTGCGGGACGTCAGTGCCTTCCTGGCCGATCCCGAGCGGTTCGCGGCCGTGGGCGCCACCGCCCCCAAGGGTGTGCTGCTGTACGGGCCGCCCGGCTGCGGCAAGACCCTGCTGGCCCGGGCCCTGGCCGGGGAGGTGCGGGCCAGCTTCTTCTCCATCTCGGGGTCCGACTTCGTGGAGCTCTACCAGGGGGTGGGGGCGGCCCGGGTGCGCGACCTGTTCCGGGAGGCCCGCGAGCACACCCCCGCCATCGTGTTCGTAGACGAGCTGGACGCCATCGGCACCAGCCGGGCCGAGCGGGGCGGCCTGGCCACCTCCTCGGAGCAGGACCAGGCCCTCAACCAGCTCCTGGCCGAGCTGGACGGGTTCAGCTCCCGCGACGGGATCGTGGTGCTGGCCGCCACCAACCGCCCCGACGTGCTCGACCCCGCCCTGCTGCGGCCGGGCCGCTTCGACCGCACCATCGGCCTGGAGCGCCCCGGGGAGGAGGCCCGCCTGGCCATCCTCGCCCTCCACGCCCGCCACCGCCCGCTGGAGGCGGGCGTCGACCTGGGCGCCGTGGCCCGGCGGGCCATCGGCCTCACCGGGGCCGACCTGGCCGGGGTGGTCAACGAGGCCGCCTTCCTGGCCGCCCGGGCGGGGCGGGACCGCGTCGCCCCCGCCGACTTCGACCACGCCCTCCAGCGGATGCTGGAGGCGCCCGCCCGCCAGCGCCGGCTGGCCCTGCGGGAGCGCACCGTGGCCCGCCGCTTCGCCTCCGACGAGCGGGTCACCTTCGCCGACGTGGCCGGCGCCGACGGCGCCCTGGCCGAGCTGGCCGAGGTCCGCGACTGCCTGGCCCACCCCGACCGGGTCCGCCGCATCGGCGCCCGCGCTCCCCGGGGTGTGCTCCTGTCGGGCCCCCCCGGGTGCGGCAAGACCCTGCTGGCCCGGGCGGTGGCGGGGGAGGCCAACGCCGCCTTCTTCTCGGTGGCGGGCAGCGAGTTCGTG
>DATLGZ010000482.1:0-2652 GCA_035540235.1 Acidimicrobiales bacterium
ACCGGGACGTCCGCCCCCGAGCTGGTCCCCACCCCGACGACCAGTGACTGGGGCCGCAGCACCACCTCCCCGGGGCGGGGGCGGACGTCCCGGTCGGTGACGAGCACCGCTCCCGGCCGCGGACCCTTGCCCGGACCGGCGGCGGGACCAGCCGGGATTCCGGCGGGTCCGCCCGGGACGCTGTCGGGTCCGCCCGGGTCGCCGGCGGGTCCGGCCGGGACGCCGTCCAGCCCGGTGGGCCAGGCGGCGAGGGCGTGGTCGGCGGTGAGGCGGGGCGGCACGCCGTCGAGCCAGGCCCGGGTGACCCCGGCCACGTCGCCAGAGGCGGTGAAGCCGGGCAAGGTGTCGAGGGCGGGCAGGCCGGCGGCGTCGGTGGCGGTGGTGACGACGGGCTCGGCGCCCACGTGGGCGGCCACCTCCCGGGCCAGGGCGTTGCCGCCTGCCCGGTGCCCGCCGGTGAGGGCGACGGCCCACCGGCCCCCGTCGTCCAGGCACACGACGGCAGGGTCGGTGGCCTTGGCCGCCAGCAGGGGAGCGATGGCCCGCACCGCGATGCCGGTGGCGCACACCAGTACGAACCCGTCCACCTCGCCCCACAGCTGGGCGACGGTGGCGGCCAGCGAGCCGGCGCGGTGCTCGTAGGGCAGGCGCCGGGCCAGGGCGGCGCCGGCGGCGGTGACCGAGCAGCACACCACGGTCTCCTGAACAGGGGTCCCGTGAACAGGGGTCCCGTGAACAGGGGTCCCGCGGACAGGGGCCTCGCTCACGACGGCCCCCAGCAGACGAACACCGGGTTCTCGGCCGCCAGCCGGAGGCCGCCGTCGGGGCCGACAGGCATGCCGCGGCTGACCGCCACCTGCACGAGCGAGCCCAGCCGGCGGGCGGCGCTGGCGGCCCGGTCCAGCGACGCGTAGGTCGCCACCACCACGCCGCCCGGGCGGAGGCGGGCCAGCACCGCGTCGAGCACGCCCAGCCCGCCCCCGCCCACGAAGGCCCGGTCGGGGTCGGGCAGGGCGGCGAGGGCGGCGGGGGCCTCACCATGGACGGCCCGCACCGACGGAGTGCCGGCGGCGTTGGCCCGGATCCGCTCCACCTCGCCGGCGCGCCGCTCCAGCGCGTACACGGCCAGGCCGGGGGCGAGGCGGGCGCACTCGATGCCCACCGACCCCGACCCCGCGCCCACGTCCCACAGCACGCCGGCCGGAGGGAGGGCCAGCTTCCCCAGTGCCACCGCTCGCACCTCGGCCTTGGTGATCATGCCGTGGCGGTGGGAGTAGGAGCGGTCGGGCCGGCCCCAGGCCAGGGTGGGCGCGGACAAGGCGGGCGTCCGCAGCACCACCACCGCCAGCGGGTCGAAGGACCCGGAGGCCAGCCCGTCGAGGTCGGTGTGGGCCACCGCCTCCGACGGCTCGCCCAAGCGGACGCACACCGCCACCTGCCGCGGCCCGCAGCCGGCGGCCACGAGGGCCCGGCCCAGGGACTCCGGGGGGGCGCCGGGAGCGGTCAGGACGGCGGCCTTGGGGGCGGCCGCCGCCACCACCACCGCCTCGTGGAGGGGCCGGCCGTGGGCCGACACCACCACCGCGTCGTCCCAGCTGCACCCCAGGCGGGCGAAGGCGAGGGAGACGGCCGAGGGAGCGGGGTGGACCGCCAGCGCGCCGGGACCGAGGCGCGCCGCCGCCAGGCGGACGATGCCGAAGAACCCCGGGTCGCCCGAGGCCACCAGGCAGGCCCGCCGCCCGGCGGACCGGGCCGCCGCTGCGGTGGTGACCAGTTCGTCCACCGAGCTCGACGCCCGCCGCTCGCCGGGCAGGTCGTGGGGAAGGGCGGCCAGGTGGCGGGGCGCGCCGGCCAGCACGTCCGCCTCCCGCAGGGCGGCCCCGGCGGACGCTCCGAACCACTCCCCGCCCTGGAGGCCGACCACGACGACGGGCGGCTCAGCCACGGGCCAGCACGCGCTCGCCGTCGAAGTCCACCATGACCACCTCGACGGCCAGGGCTCCGCCCACGTGGGCGGAGGCGGCCGCCGCCGCCCGCCGGCACAGCTCCACGAGGGCGGCGGTGTGGCCGGTGGCCACGCACTGCTCGACGAAGTGGCGGGCGGTGGCGGTGGCGGTGGCCGCCGCCACGACCTCGGCCGGGGCCCCGCACCCGGTCGCCACCTCCGCCAGCAGGTCGTTCTCCACCCTCGAGCGCCGGTAGTGCGTCATCATCACCCCCGCCGCCAGCTTGGCGATCTTGCCGCCCATGCCCACGAACGTCACATGCTCGGCGCCGCCGGCCGCCGCCCGCCGCAGGGCGATGCCGGTGAAGTCCCCGACCTCGACGAAGCACACGGGGGGGAGGTCGGCCAGCAGGCGCTGGGCGGCGGCGTCGGTCCGGCCCCCCGTGGAGAAGGCGAGGTGGCGGTGCCCCTGAGCGGCGGCCACGTCGACCTGCTGCACCACGCTCGCCCGCCACGCCGCCGTCGAGAAGGGCCGGACGATGCCGGTGGTCCCGAGGATCGATATCCCCCCCACGATGCCCAGGCGGGCGTTGGACGTACGGGCCGCCATCGCCTCCCCGCCCGGCACGGACAGGGTGACGACCAGCGGGCGGGGCGTCACCTCGGCCACCGCCCGGCGGATCATGCGGGCGGGGACGGGGTTGATG